>NZ_JAZHLJ010000042.1:0-35275 GCF_036549495.1 Aurantimonas sp. C2-5-R2 | reverse complement strand
ACCCGCGGAAATCGGGTATCATGTCATTGCGGAGCGACCATCCGAGGGGCCTTTGAACCCGCCGCAGTGAGTTTCGAAACGGACTCTAAGGCGCGCAAAATCGGCGCATGGGATGATGAGGGGCGCCGGTTCTGTCCGGTGCCTTGGATGCCCCGAATGAACGCCCCTGTATTCCTGCTCGAAGAGCACGAAGCCGGCCCAGAGGATGATTGCATAGGGCACTTCCCGGCGACCCCTTATGGCGTCAGACTGGATCCATCTGAGTGCGTAACGCACAATACCGCGATCCTCGGCATTCTGGGTGTGGGTAAGAGCTACCTAGCGATCGAGCTTGTCGAGCGCATGATCGCTAGGGGGATCAAGGTCCTCTGCCTCGACCTCACAAACCAATATGAGACACTATTGAGTGACTTTCTTGATCCCGCATATGAGGCGATCAAGAAAGCCGAGCTTGTTGCAGCCGGTAGCGGCGGGGTCGCTCATCAGAACAAGGAGCTTGGGGGGTCTAGGAACGCATTTGTTGCGGCTGTTATCGAACAGATTCGATCGTTTCTGGATCAAGACGATGATCACTACCTCAGGATACAGAATCCGGCCCAATTACGCGTGACAAAGCAGGTGTCAGGTTGGAACGCGGATACGGCCGCATTTCAAAGGCTCACCGCGTCTGAAATAACTGCAATCTTCTCAGATGCCGCGTTACACATCTGCCAAGAGTTAGGTATGGCCGACCATGCTCGTCTCTGCCTGGTGTATGAAGAGGCACACTCGCTCGTTCCGGAATGGAATTCCGTGGCAACGGAGGGAGATAAGGCAGCTACAGCGAAAAGCGCGCGGGCAATCCTCCAAGGGCGGAAATACGGGCTCGGTTGTCTGCTGATTACGCAGCGGACCGCCAACGTAACCAAGACCATCCTCAACCAGTGCAATACCATCTTTGCCATGCGGACCTTCGATGACACAGGAAAGGACTTCCTCAGTAATTACATCGGCTCCGATTACGCTGGAATCCTCCCCTCGATGCAGGCTCGCCACGCGATCGCCTTTGGCAAGGCTTCCTCCTGCGAGAATCCGGTCCTGATTCGCCTGAATGACCAAGATGTTTTTCGTGGCCGATTTCGGCCAGACAATCCGCCCCGGCGGCCGAAGCCGATGCCTGCTGCGGTGGCCGAAGGGGGAGCGGATGTGGAAAATACCGCGCCAGCAGGAGAGGCATAGGAGCACGATTTTCGCTACCCGAAGGAAAGCAGGATTACCCATCTAGACAGGTGTTTGAAAAGATGGTGGCAAGTCAGAGACTGAACCTGCGAACCCACGCGTGAGTAGGGTGCAGTCCGCGCAGCCTGAAGCTAATGGCAGCTTGCAGGGAATTGCATCCTGTCCATGATCTTAGAAGTCGGCGCGAAGCCGCGTCAGACCAGCCAAGGGCACTCTCCTCTGAACCCTGTCACCCGCCGCGACACGCCTATTCTCCCCGCTAACCGGAGACATCATGTTCAAACCGACCACGATCTCCACCAAGGACCGGCGATGCCGGGGAGACCGAGCTCGGCACTGGCGGGCGAAATCGGATCTGCGCGTCGCGCGGTACGGCACTGTCGACGCGCTGAACGTGGTTCGTGGGCAGGTGTCCATCGCCTGATTTCGAGAGGAGATGCAGCATGGACCGATTCACCGGCGGTTGCCTGTGCGGCAACGTTCGGATCGTGGCGGCGGGACGCCCGTACCGGGTCGGCCTGTGTCACTGTCTCGACTGCCGCAAGCATCACGGGGCGCTGTTTCACGCCTCCGCGATCTTCCCGCAGGATGCGGTGACGATCGCGGGCGAAACCCGCGACTATGCCGGGCGGTTTTTCTGTCCGCGCTGCGGCTCGCCGGTCTTCGGCCGCACCGCCGACGAGATCGAGGTGAATCTCGGATCGCTGGACGCACCCGACCAACTGACGCCAACCTACGAACTCTGGACCATCCGCCGCGAGTCCTGGTTGCCGCCGTTTCCGCTGACGCGACGATACCAGCGCGACCGCGACGCCACGGGCCGCTTCGAGGAATAGGCCGCGGAACCGGCGCGACGGCGCTCTAGATCACGCCGGCGCGTTCTTTCCCCGCCACCCTGTCACCCGCCGCGACATGACCTATGATGGCGCCAAACCGGAGACATCATGGTCAAGCTGAACAAGATCTACACCCGGACCGGCGATGCCGGTGACACCGGGCTCGGCACCGGCGAGCGGCGGCCGAAATTCGACATCAGGGTCGCGAGTTATGGCACCGTCGACGAGCTGAACGCCATTGTCGGCATTGTGCGGCTTCACGCCGACGAAGCGCTCGACGCCATGCTCGCCCGCATCCAGAACGAGCTGTTCGATCTCGGCGCCGATCTCGCGACCCCCGAAACGGGCGAGCCTCTGCCCTATGAGCGGCTGGCGATCGTGCCGTCGCAGGTGGAGCGGCTGGAGCGCGAGATCGACGCCATGAACGCCCGGCTGGAGCCGCTGAAATCCTTCGTGCTGCCGGCCGGCTCGCCCGCCGCCACGCATCTGCATCATGCCCGCACCGTGGCGCGCCGGGCCGAGCGGCTGATGGTGGAGCTCGCCCGCAAGGAGGGGGAGATCGTCTCGGCGGCGGCGCTGCAATATATCAACCGCCTGTCGGACCATCTTTTCGTCGCCGCCCGTATTGCCAATGACGACGGCAAGGGCGACGTTCTGTGGGTGCCCGGCCAGAGCCGGTAAGGGGCGGGCCACAAGGCTCGCAGAGAAAAGGCAAGGCTCCCAGAAAAGGAACGCCGCGATCGTGTTCGTGCCCATCTACGACGCCAACCGGCTGCGGCGCATCCGTTTCCAGTATGTGACGGTCGGCCTGATCGTCGTGAACGTCGTCATCTATCTGGTGTTCACGGCGACCGGCGAGACCGGCGCGCTGCTCTCCGCCTACGAGATCACCTACGGCTTCATCCCGGCCGTGGTGAACGGCTACGCCGATCTGCCGCCGCACTATGTGGCGGTGCCCGAGGCGCTGAATTTCGTCACCTACGCCTTCCTGCATCTCAATTTCTGGCATCTGGCCGGCAACATGCTGTTTCTCTGGGTGTTCGGCGACAATGTCGAGGACGCCTTCGGCCATCTGCGCTTTCTCCTGTTCTATCTCGCCTGCGCGGCGGCCGGCGCCTGGCTGCATGCGATGGTCATGCCCGATTCCGAGGCGACGCTGATCGGCGCGTCCGGCGCCGTCTCCGGAGTCGCCGCGGCCTATCTGATGCTGCATCCGCGCGTCTGGGTGTGGGTGCTCGCCTTCGGCCGTATCCCGCTGTATCTGCCGGCCTGGCTGCTTTTGGCGATCTGGATCGGGTGGCAGTTCGCGCTGTTCATTGCGGGCGGCGAGGACGTCTCCTATGCGGCCCATGCCGGCGGCATTTTCGCCGGGGCGGCGCTGACGCTGGTGCTGCGTCAGAAGGGCGTTCCGCTGTTCGACAGCCGGATCGAGACGCCGCGAGCGGTGGAACTCAAGCGGAAAGACGAGCGCGGGGCTTGAAAGATGGCGGCCGGGGCGTCACTAAGCGGCCTGAGACGCAAGGGTTTTTGACACTTCCGTAACCGTCATTTATCGCATTGCGACAATCGGCTGAACTCCTCCCCATTCATTGGGCGCTCGCGAGCGGCGGATCAGGCTGAGGTTCAACGGAACAAGCGTCCGGATCGCTCCGGGTCGACCAAGGGGAGTCTTCGCCGATGAAAGTTCTCGTCGCCGTCAAGCGGGTGGTGGATTACAACGTGAAGATCCGGGTCAAGCCGGACGGATCGGGCGTCGATCTCGCCAACGTCAAGATGAGCATGAACCCGTTCGACGAGATCGCGGTGGAAGAGGCGATCCGCCTCAAGGAAGCCGGCACGGCGAGCGAGATCATCGCCGTCTCCGTCGGCCCGCAGCAGGCCCAGGAGACCATCCGCACCGCGCTGGCGATGGGCGCCGACCGCGGTATCCTGGTCAAGACCGACCAGCCGACCGAGCCGCTCGCCGTCGCCAAGATCCTCAAAGGCGTGGTCGACGCGGAAAAGCCCGACCTCGTCATCGTGGGCAAGCAGGCGATCGACGACGATTGCAACCAGACCGGCCAGATGCTCGCCGCGCTACTCGGCTGGAGCCAGGGCACCTTCGCCAACAAGGTGGAATTCGCCGACGGCCGGGCCACGGTAACGCGCGAGGTCGATGGCGGCCTGCAGACCGTCGACATCACGATGCCGGCGGTGGTCACCACCGATCTGCGCCTCAACGAGCCGCGCTACGCCTCGCTGCCGAACATCATGAAGGCGAAGAAGAAGCCGCTCGAGGAAAAGTCGCCGGACGATTACGGCGTCGACGTTGCGCCGCGCCTGGAAGTGCTGAAGACGGTCGAGCCGAAGAAGCGCGAGGCCGGCGTCAAGGTCGCCAGCGTCGACGAGCTGATCGACAAGCTGAGGAACGAGGCCGGAGTCCTCTAAAGCAAGTCCAGGAAAAGCGGCCACCGGTTTTCCGTCCGGACTTGCGACGAGACGACCGGCTCCGCCCATTGCATTCGCTGCTCCGTCCGGACCTGAGACGGAACCTGCCCTCGATCGGGAGACAATAGCATGACCACGCTTCTCATCGCCGAACACGACAATGCCGCCCTGTCCGACCAGACCGCCAAGGCGCTGGCGGCGGCGTCCCAGATGGGCGGCGACGTGCATGTCCTCGTCGCCGGCTCCGGCTCCGGCGCCGTCGCCGACGCCGCGTCGAAGCTTGGCGGCGTCGCCAAGGTGCTGCACGCCGACGCGGACGCCTACGCGCACGGCCTCGCCGAGCCGCTCGCCGACCTCATCGTCAAGCTGGCGGATGCCTATGACGCGATCGTCGCCCCGGCGACGACCTCGGGCAAGAACGTCATGCCGCGCGTCGCCGCGCTGCTCGACGTGATGCAGATTTCCGACATCGTCGCCGTCGAGGGCCCCGACACCTTCCAGCGGCCGATCTATGCCGGCAACGCCATCCAGACGGTGAAATCGGGCGACGCCAAGAAGGTGATCACGGTCCGCACCGCTGGCTTCCAGGCCACCGGCGAGGGTGGCTCAGCCTCGATCGAGGCGGTGGACGCCGCCGCCGATCCGGGCCTGTCGCGCTTCGTCGGGGAACGGCTCGCCGAAAGCGACCGGCCGGAGCTGACCAGCGCCAAGATCATCTTGTCCGGCGGCCGGGCGCTCGGCTCCAAGGAAAAGTTCGACGAATTCATCCTGCCCGTCGCCGACAAGCTCGGCGCGGCGATCGGCGCCAGCCGCGCGGCGGTGGATGCCGGCTATGCCCCGAACGACTGGCAGGTCGGCCAGACCGGCAAGGTGGTGGCGCCCGATCTCTACATCGCCGCCGGCATTTCCGGCGCGATCCAGCATCTGGCCGGCATGAAGGATTCCAAGGTGATCGTGGCGATCAACAAGGACGAGGAGGCGCCGATCTTCCAGGTCGCCGATTACGGCCTGGTCGGCGATCTCTTCCAGATCCTGCCGGAGCTGAAAGACAAGCTCTGAGCGTCGCCGCGCTGCCTTTGACGGCGGGGCGGGTGAGCACTACTGTTGCGGCGCAATAAAATCCGGGAGGCGGTAGAAGGCGAGATGGCGGACAGGATCAGCAAGGTCGGGATCGTCGGCGCGGGCCAGATGGGCGCGGGCATCGCCCATGTCGCCGCGCTCGCCGGCTATGACGTCACGCTCTACGACATCGCGGCGGATCGCACGGCGGCGGGCCTCGAGCGCGTCAGCGCCGCGCTCGACCGGCAATTGTCCTCGCAAAAGATCACCGAAGCCGAGCGCGCCGAGGCGCTGAGCCGCATCACAACCGCGACCGATCCCGCGGCTCTCGGCGGCCTTGACCTCGTCATCGAGGCGGCGACCGAGGACGAGACGGTCAAGCGCAAGATCTATCGCGACATCTGTCCGCATCTGTCCGAGGCGACGATCCTCGCCAGCAACACCTCGTCGATCTCCATCACCCGGCTCGCCTCCGCGACCGACCGGCCCGAGCGGTTCATGGGCATCCACTTCATGAATCCGGTGCCGGTGATGAAGCTGGTCGAGCTGGTGCGCGGCATCGCGACGGAGGACGCGACCTTCGAGAGCGCCAGGCAATTCGTCACCGCGCTCGACAAGACGATCACCGTCTCGGAGGATTTTCCGGCCTTCATCGTCAACCGCATCCTTCTGCCGATGATCAACGAGGCGATCTACACGCTCTACGAGGGCGTCGGCTCGGTCGAGTCCATCGATACCGCGATGCGGCTCGGCGCCAACCACCCGATGGGGCCGCTGCAGCTGGCCGATTTCATCGGTCTCGATACCTGCCTGTCGATCATGCAGGTGCTTTATGACGGGCTGGCCGATTCCAAATACCGGCCGTGCCCGCTGCTGGTGAAATACGTCGAGGCCGGCTGGCTCGGCCGCAAGACCGGCCGCGGCTTCTACGATTATCGCGGCGAGCATCCGGTCCCGACGCGGTAGGGGCGCTTTCACTGTCGGCCATTCTTACGTCGAATTGTTCGACCCTTCGACCGATCCGCCGGCCAGATGTCCATGACGCCGGCCAGATGAATCCTCTCTCGTACTGCGGCGCTGCACGGCACGCAGGATTATCCTACCGCCGGGGTTCAGATCGGCCTCGAGATTTTCGCCGGGAGCAACGCCCAGATGTTTCAGGACATCCTCAGGAAGCGTTATTCGGCCTTTCGATGTGATGATTAATGTTGTCATCGTCTTCAAGCCCGCTGCAGAACCAGCGTAAGGGAAGGCGAACTTTCCGGCAAGCGTCATAGGCGCCCCCTCACACGGCCCGCCCGCTCTCCTTGACCGCCTCGATCAGCTTCACCGCATCCGGGCTCGCCCACTCCGCTGGGCCGTTGATCGCCGCGCGGGCGCAGCCGTCGGGTCCGACCAACACCGAGACGGGCAGGCCGTAAGCCAGCCCCCGGCCCTTCAAATCGTCAAAGACGCCCATCGTTTCGTCGCGATACAGGGGCAGGGCGGTGAGCTTGGTCTCGGCGTAGAACTTCTTCGGCTTGTCGATACTGCCGGTGTCGATGTTGATCGGGATCACGGCGAAATCCTCGCCTCCCTCCTGCTGCTCCAGCGCGTCGAGCGCCGGCATCTCGAGCCGGCAGGGCACGCACCAGGTCGCCCAGAGATTGACCAGCAGCGTCTTGCCGGCAAAATTCTTCAGGCTTGCCGGCTGGCCATCGCCGTCCTCAAAGGCCATCGAAGAGATGTCGAAGGGCGCGTCGAGCGCCTGCACGGCCGCGACCTCGCCGCGCGCCGCGCCGTCGATCGCGGCGTAGATCGCCTCGTCGGCCGGGCAGGACGTGGCGGCGACTTCGTTGCCAGACCCCGTCTCGCTCACGTATAGGACGGCACCGCCCGCCGCGATGCCTGAGATCAGCGCGATCCCGGCGATGACACCGAGCCGCCGCCCGTTCGAAGCCTGTCGTGTTTCCTCGGACATACCGTCAAAAGCCCTTTCGAGTATCCATGCGCCAGAAGACCAGCAACGTTCCCAAGTCAAGCAATGCCCCCACCTCCAGCAACGCGATGTGGGGCGGTCGCTTTGCCTCCGGACCCGACGCCATCATGGAGGAGATTAACGCCTCGATCGATTTCGATCGACGGCTTTATGACGAGGATATCGCCGGTTCGAAAGCCCATGCCGCCATGTTGGCCGATCAAGGCATCATTTCGGCGGAGGATGCCAGCCAGATCATAGCGGGTCTGGAGGACATCCGCGCCGAGATCGCCGAGGGGCGCTTCACTTTCTCGCGAGAGCGCGAGGACATCCATATGAATATCGAGGCGCGGCTGGCCGAACTGATCGGCCCGGCGGCCGGCCGGTTGCACACCGCCCGTTCGCGCAACGACCAGGTCGCGGTCGATTTCCGCCTGCACGTGAAGGCGGCGTTCGGCTCGCTTGCCGAAGCGCTCGAAGCCTTCATCGGCGCGCTGCTCGACAAGGCCGAGGCGCATGCCGACACGATCATGCCCGGCTTCACCCATCTCCAGGTCGCCCAGCCGGTCACCTTCGGCCACCATTGCCTCGCCTATGTCGAAATGGCGGCCCGCGACCTGTCGCGCTGCCATGACGCGATCACCCGTCTCGACGAATGTCCGCTCGGCGCCGCCGCGCTTGCCGGCACCGGCTTTGCCATTGACCGGCACCAGACGGCGGAAGCGCTGGGCTTTCGCGAGCCGACCCGCAACTCGCTCGATTCGGTGTCCGACCGGGACTTCGCCCTGGAATTTCTCTCGGTGGCCGCGATCTGCGGCACGCATCTGTCGCGTCTCGCCGAAGAGATCGTCATCTGGTCGACGCCGCAATTCGGCTTCGTCCGGCTGTCCGACGCGTTCTCGACCGGCTCCTCGATCATGCCGCAGAAGAAGAACCCGGACGCTGCCGAACTGGTTCGGGCCAAGCCCGGCCGCATCAATGGCGCGCTGATCTCGCTGCTGACCGTGATGAAGGGGCTGCCGCTCAGCTATTCGAAGGACATGCAGGAAGACAAGGAACAGGTCTTCGACGCGATCGATTCGCTGGCCTTGGCGCTCGCCGCCGCCACCGGCATGGTCCGCGACATGACCATCGAAACCGAGGCGATGCGCCGGGCGGCCGGCCACGGCTTTTCCACCGCCACCGACCTCGCCGATTGGTTGGTGCGGGAACTGGGGCTGCCGTTCCGCGAGGCGCATCATGTGACCGGACGGGCGGTGGCGCTCGCCGAGGAGCGCGGCGTCGGGCTCGAGGATCTGCCGTTGGATCTTCTGCAAACGCTGGAGGCGCGGATCACCGACGCGGTCTATTCCGTGCTCGGCGTCGATGCTTCGGTGAACAGTCGCACCAGCTTCGGCGGCACGGCGCCCGCCAATGTCCGCGCCCAGATCGCCTATTGGCGCGATCGACTCGGCGGCAATGGCGAATAGTCGCCGCGGGTGGTGATTTCTTCGTCGCGAACCGTTATCACCGCGGTGACGGGGATCGACGGTTGGCGATGTGCTGAGGGGTGACGAGATGACGGAGCGATCGAGCCTTGCGGCCAAGCCGGTGCTGATTCTGGCTGCGCTGTCGGTTCTTGGCGGCTGCGGCGTGAAGAACCTGCCGGTGGCGCCGGACACCAACGAGGTGCCCGCCGTGGTGGCGGAACAGACCCAAGGCGGGACCACCAACGTCCTTGGCAGCGGCGAGACCGGCACAGCTGTTCGCGCCGCACGGATCTCGGATGTCCAGAACGACAATATGGTCAGCGCCGTCGAGGTCACCCGGAACAAAGACGCCTCCGGCAAACGGTTCTTCCTCGATCCGCTGCTGAATTAGGTCCGAAACCGAGCCGGGTATCCCGCTTCGACCACCGCAAGCCTTGCCATGAATCATTTCGAAATCCGGGACGGCGCCCTCCACGCCGAGGGCGTCAGTGTGGCGGCGATCGCGCGCGACGTGGGCACGCCGTTCTATTGCTATTCGACCGCGACACTGACCCGGCACTACGAGGTCTTCGCCCGCGCCTTCGCCGATATCGACGCGCTGGTCTGCTACGCCATGAAGGCGAACTCCAACCAGGCGGTGCTGGCGACGCTGGCCCGGCTCGGGGCGGGGGCGGACGTGGTGTCGGGCGGCGAATTGCTGCGCGCACTCAAGGCCGGGATTCCGCCAGAGAAGATCATGTTCTCCGGGGTCGGCAAGACCATCGAGGAGATCGATCTGGCTCTCGCCTCGCGGATCTTTTGCTTCAACGTGGAATCCGAGCCCGAGCTGGACGCGATCTCGGCCCGCGCGGCACAGGCCGGTGTCAGCGCAAATGTGTCCTTCCGCATCAATCCGGACGTCGACGCGCGCACCCACGCCAAGATCTCCACCGGCAAGAAGTCCGACAAGTTCGGCATCGCCTTCGAGCGGGCGGAAGCGGTCTACGATCGTGCCCGTTCGCTGCCGGGCATTCACGTCTCCGGCATCGACATGCATATCGGAAGCCAGATCGTCGATCTGGAGCCCTTCGACGAGGCATTCGACCGTCTCGCCGATCTGGTGCGCAAGCTGCGCGCGAAAGACCACACGATCGACCACATCGATCTTGGCGGCGGGCTCGGCGTGCCTTATCGCCGCGACAACGCGCCGCCGCCGGAGCCGCCGGCCTATGCCGAGATCGTCAAGCGGCATGTGCGCGACCTCGACTGCCAGGTGGTGTTCGAGCCCGGCCGGCTGATCGCCGCCAATGCCGGAATTCTGGTGACCAAGGTCCTCTATGTGAAGAAGGCGGAGGGCAAGATCTTCGTCATCGTCGACGCGGCGATGAACGATTTGATTCGCCCGACGCTGTATGACGCCTGGCACGACATCCATCCGGTGGTTGACGATCCCGAGGCGCTGCGGATTGTCGCCGACGTCGTCGGACCGGTCTGCGAGAGCGGCGATTTCCTCGCCAAGGACCGCGACCTGCCCAGCGTCGAAGCGGGCGATCTCGTCTATGTCTCCTCCGCCGGGGCCTATGGCGCGGTGCAGTCGGGCACGTACAATTCCCGCCCTCTGATCGCGGAAGTCATGGTCCGGGACGACGCCTTCCACGTCGTCCGCCCGCGCCAGACCATTGAGGAGTTGATCGGTCTCGACCGGCTGCCGCCGTGGCTGGAGGGGCGCGCCTGACTGCGGCCAACATGCGCTTCACACCTGCGTCACTCGCCTCGCCTTCGCCGTAAAATCCGGTAAGGTTCTCCGCACGTAAAAGGAACGAGAGCGGGCCCATGGCCGAGACCGACCGGCACAACGACTGGACCAAGGCCGGACGGATCGCGTTGACGCGGAAATTCGCCACCACGGCGCTCCTCGTCGAGCGGGTGTGGCCGCTTGTCCTGGCCTTCGCCAGTCTCGCCGGCGTCTTCCTGATTCTTTCCTGGTTCGGCCTGTTCGCGGCGATGCCGTTCTATGGCCGCGTCGCCGTTCTGGCGGTTCTGGCCGGTCTTGCCGTCGCCGCGCTGTGGTTCAACCGTGGGCTGCGGCTGCCGGCTGCCGGCGACGTCGACGCCCGGATCGAAAGCGTCAGCCGCTTGGCCCACCAGCCGCTGCGGGTGCAGGGCGACCACGCCGTCTCGGACGATCCCTTCGCTAAAGCCCTGTGGCACGAGCACCAGCGGCGCATGGCCGAGCGGCTGCGCAATCTCAGCGGCGGTTCCCCGAATACCCGGACCGAGCGGCTGGACCCGTTTGGCCTCAGGGCGCTTGTCGCGCTGCTCCTGGTCACCGCCTTCGCGTTTTCTTTCGGCCCCGGCGGCGGCCGGGTTCTCGACGCGTTCGCCCCGGCGGACGCCGAAGCGCTGACCGTCGCCCGTGTCGACGCCTGGGTGACGCCGCCGAGCTATACCGGCCGGGCGCCGATCTTCCTGACCGACGCCGGCGGCGCGGGTGACGGGCCGATCGGGGTTCCCGAGGGCAGCGTCCTGTCCGTCCGTCTGTCCGACGGTGCGGCCGCCGACCTTGTCTTCACTGCGACGGCTGAAGGCGCGGAGCCGATCACCGTCGTGCCGGTCGGGGCCGACGAAAAGGCCGAGTTGGCGGAGGATGGCGAGGCGCCGAAGCCGGCGAAGGTCGCGGCCGGTCCGCGCGAATATGCCTTCGCCCTGGAAGAAAGCGGCGAGGCGGCGCTTGCCACCGCCTTTTCGACCCTTGGCCGTTGGAATTTCACGGTGACGCCCGACGTCGATCCGGAGATCGCCTTCAAGGAGGAGCCGAGCGAGGCGCGCAACGGCGCGCTGCAGCTCGCCTACACGATCACCGACGATTACGGCGTGCGCAAAGGCCGCGCGGAGATCGTCGTCGCCGATGATGTCGTCGCCGCCAATGCCCGGCCGCTGGTCGCCGCGCCCGAGATCAACCTTGCCCTGCCCCGCCGCACCAAGGGCGCGGCCGAGGGACGCACCAGCGCTGATCTCACCGAAAGCCCTTATGCCGGGGCAAAGGTGGCGATGACGCTGGTTGCCACCGACGACGCCGGCCAGTCCGGCCGTTCCGAAACGATGCCGCTGACATTGCCCGAGCGGCGGTTCACCAATCCGCTCGCTCGCGCCGTCATCGAGCAGCGGCGAATGCTGGCGCTCGATGCGAACACGGTGCCGCGCGTGGTCGAGATGCTCGATGCGATCACCCTGCGCGGCGAGGAGTTTATCGAGAACCCGGCCGACTATCTGGCGCTGCGTGCCGCGCGCACCCGCATCGCCACCGCCTATAACGACGAGGCATTGCTGTCGTCGGTCGACTTCCTGTGGGAGATCGCCCTCGGTATCGAGGACGGTAATCTGTCGCTGGCCGAGCGGCGGCTCCGGGATGCGCGCGAACAGCTCGCCGAGGCGCTGGAGGAGGGCGCATCGGACGCCGAGATCGACCGGCTGATGCAGGAACTGCGCGAGGCGATGCGGGAATACATGCAGGCCCTGGCCGAAGCGATGCGCAACCAGCCGCCGATGAGCCAGGATCAGCTGCAGATGGGCGACATGCAGGAGCTGCGTCCGCAGGATCTGGAGCGGATGCTGGACCGGATCGAGGATCTGGCGAAATCCGGCTCCAAGGACGCCGCCCAGCAGCTTCTGTCCGAACTCCAGCAGATGATGGACAATCTCCAGGCGATGCGGCCCGGCCAGCAGCAGCAGGGCCAACAAAACGCCATGCAGCAGCAGATGAACAAGCTCGGCGAGATGCTGCAGCGCCAGCAGCAGCTGAAGGACCAGACCTTCGATCTCGGCCGCCGGCAGTTCGAGCGCCAGCAACAGGACCGCCAGCAAGGCCAGCCCGGCGAGCCTCAACAGGGCCAACCGCAGGACGGTCAAAAGGGCGAGCCGATGACCGCCGAACAGCTCCAGGAAATGATGAAGCAGCTGCAGGAGCAGCAGGGCCAGCTCCAGCAGGAACTGGAAGAATTGCAGAAGCAGCTGGAGGGCATGGGCATGGAGCCTTCCGACGGCTTCGGCGAGGCCGGTGAGGCGATGGGCAAGGCCGAAGGCGCGCTTGGCCAGGGCAACGACGGCGAGGCCGTCGGTGAGCAGGGCCGCGCCATGGAGGCGCTGCGCCGCGGCGGGCAGGACATGATGCGGCAGATGCAGGAAGCCATGCAGGGGCAGGGCAGCCAGGGCGCGCAAGGGCAGATGGGGCAGGGCTTCGGCGGCCAGCAGCAGCGCTCCGGCCGCGATCCGCTCGGCCGGCAGCGCCAGACCGAGGGACCGGATTTCGGCCAGGATGTCGGCGTGCCGGACGAGATCGACACCCAGCGTGCCCGGCGCATTCTCGACGCCATCCGCAACCGCCTCGGCGACGCCCTGTCACCGCAGCTCGAACGCGACTATCTGGAGCGGCTGCTGAAGACGCCGTAGGAGAACGGCTTCAGGAGTGGCCGCTATCCCTCGACGATCACCTCGAACCCGCCGAAGATCATGCGCTTGCCGTCGAAGGGCATGGTCCCCGCCTGCATGCGCGGGTCCTCCATCACCTTCTGCATCCCCGCGTCGCGCACCGCTTTCGATGGCCAGACGATCCAGGAAAATACCACCGTCTCGTCGGGCTTGCGCATCACGGCGGTGTGCATGGAGTTCAGCTTGCCCTCCGGCACGTCGTCGCCCCAGCAATCGGTCAGCGACAGCGCCCCGTGCTCCTTGAAGATCGCCCCCGCCTTCACGGCGTGCTCGCGAAAGGCGTCCTTGTTGGCGGTCGGGACCGCGGCGATCATTCCGTCGATATAGGCCATTGGTTTTCTCCCGGTTTGGTGTGGTTCAGGCGAAGGCGCTTTTGGCGGCGTCCCGCAGCTCTGCTTCGGTCATCGGTTCGCGCGTGGGGGTGGCGATGGACCAGCGATGCCCGAACGGGTCCTCGACGACGCCGTAGCGGTCGCCCCAGAACATGTCGGCAACGGGCATCACCACGGTCGCACCAGCGGCGACGGCCTTGGCGGTCACGGCGTCCGCGTCGTCGACGATGAGGTGCATGGTCACCGGACTGCCGCCGAGCAGCTTGGGCGATTTCAGCCCGTATTCGGGGTTTTCATCGACGAGCATGACCGACGAACCGTTGATCGAGACGCAGCCATGCATGATCTTGCCGTCCGGTCCGGGCAGGACCATCAGCTTCGTCGCGCCGAACGCCCTCTCGTAGAAGGCGATGGCGTCGGCAGCACCCCGGCAGACGAGGTGCGGGCTGACCGCGTGCATGCCGGACAACGCGGCGAGCTCGGCAGCGGATTTGGGGTTGTTGCTCATCTTTCTTCCTCCTTCACGCGTTTTCAAATGCCGCTTCCAGCGCGGCGATATCGATCTTTCCCATCGTCATCATGGCATCACGCGCCCGCATGGCGGCGGCCTTGTCGTCCGCGCCCAGCAGCCGCGGAACGGCGTCCGGCACGATCTGCCAGGAAACGCCGAATTTGTCGGTGAGCCAGGCGCAGTGCCCCGCGCTACCGCCGCCCTCAAGCAGCGCATCCCAGAGCCGATCCGTTTCAGCCTGGTCTGCGGTGAGAACGGAGATCGACGCGGCCGGCGTATGCTGGAATTGCGGCCCGGCATTCAGCGTCATGTAAGGTGCACCGGCGAGGGTGAATTCAACCACCAGCGCCGGGCCGTCCGGGCCGGGGCGCACGATGTCCTCGATCCGGCTGTCGGGCAGCAGCGAGACATAGAACTTCGCCGCGTCTTCGCCCCGGCCGTCGAACAACAGGCAGGTGCGCACCTTCGGCTTGTCGCTCATTTGTCGCCTCCCATGGCCTCTGCATTCATCCAGAACAGCTCCCAGATATGGCCGTCGGGGTCGGCGAATGCGCGGCCGTACATGAAGCCGTGGTCCTCGGCATCGCGCACCACGCCGCCGCCGTTCGCGAGCGCCATGTCCGTCAGCCGGTCGACCGCCTCGCGGCTTTCCAACTGCAGCGCGGTCAGGACTTCGCTGGTCTCGCGGGCATCGGCGATCCGCCTGGGCGTGAAGCTGGCGAACTTCTCGTGCGTCAGCAGCATGGCGAAGCAGGTATCGCTGATCCGCATGGCGAGCGCGGTGGCGTCGCTGAACTGATCGTTGAAATCGAAACCGAGCACGCTGAAAAAGCGACGCGATCGATCAAGGTCGGCGACGGGCAAATTGATATAGACGTTCATGGACGAACCGGGCTCCATCTTGTGGTGGTCCGGAATACTAAGTGGACAAGAACGTTGATGTCAACCTAATATGAGAACCATGCGCGACGATTTGCCCCTCGCCACGACCCACGAAGTCCGCGACCGCTGCCTGTGTCTGCATCTGCAGCGCGCGGCGCGGGCGATCGGACGCCGCTTCGACGAGGCGTTGAAACCGGTGGGTCTGACCAATGGTCAATATTCGCTGCTTGTCTCCCTCAACCGACCGGAGCCGCCGCGCATCGGCGACGTCGCGGCCTTGCTGGCGATGGATCGCACGACGCTGACGGCGAATCTGAAGCCGCTCGAGCGGCGGGGGCTTTTGACGATCCTGCCCGACACGAAGGACAAGCGCAGCCGCCGCCTCACGCTGACCGAGGCTGGCCGCGATCTGCTCGTCGAGGCGGTGCCGATCTGGCGGGCCACCCATGACGATGTCGATAGCCTGCTCGGCGGTCGGGACGATGCGGCTCTGCGCGGCGACCTTCTCGCGCTGACGTTTCCAGGTTGAGACCTGTCGGCGCGGGATCTGTGGTCAGGCGCAGCGGCGGATCGACAGGTTGCCCGCGTTCTCGGTTTCGTCCGATTGTTTCGCGGCTTCGCGTTCCGCCAGGATACGCCCGACTTCGCGGCGGATCTCGACGATCGAGAACGGCTTTTCAACAACGCCCTCGATGATCGCCGCGAGATCGTCCGCGGCTTCCTTCTGCTCGGCGTAGCCGGTCATCAACAGCACCGGCAGATCGGGCCAGGAGGCGCCGATCTCGTGCGCGAGTTCGATTCCGGTCATCGCCGGCATTCGGATGTCGGACAGGACGAAATCGAAATCGCCGTCGCATTCGACCAGGATATCGAGCGCCAGTTCGCCATCTTCGGCGACGGTTACCTCGTGGCCCTCGAGCCCGAGGGCCCGCGACACCAGCACGCGAACACTCGGATCGTCTTCCGCGATCAGAATTCGTGCCACTCAAAGCCTCCTGCTTTGACCATACGCAAAACCACCTTATGCCAGTAGATGTCAAAACTGACGTGTAGCTGACCAGTACATACCAATCGCTGACGAATGGTTTCGTCGCCTGTGGATTATTCGACGACGCGGCCGACGAATGGCAGCTCGCGAAAGGCGTGCCCGACATCCATGCCATAGCCGACGACGAAATGGTCGGGGCAGTCGAAGCCGACATAATCGGCCTCGATGTCGGCCTTGCGCCGCATTCGCTTGTCGAGGAGGACGGCGATCTTGACCTCCTTGGCGCCGCGCGAGCGCATCAGGTCGCGGGCGAATTTGACCGTCCGCCCCGATTCCAGGATGTCGTCGATGAGAAGGACGGTGCGGCCCTCGACGGCGCTTTCGATATCGCGCAGCACCCGCACCTCGCCGCCCTCGGTGCCCGCGCCATAGCTGGACAGCGTGATGAACTCGACTTCGGGCGCCAGGCCGGCGTGGTGCAGCGCGCGGATCAGGTCGGCGGCGAACACGAACGAGCCCTTCAGTACCGAAATCACTAGAAGGTCCGTCGACGGCGTCGCCGCGATGTCGTCGGCGACGCGCGCGACTTCCGCCGCGATCCGATCCTGGTCGAACAGGGTCGCGATCTGCTTGCCCCGGACGGTGATCATGGGCGCGGCTTTCCTACGTCGTCGAAGCGGACGCTGACGTCGCCCGCCATGCCTGCGGGAACCGCCAAGGTCGAGACGAAGCGCACCGACTGGCCGGGAGCCAGCCGTTCGATGCCGGCCCTGAGCGGCTTGGTGAGAAGATCGCCCCCCGGCCCGGTCAGCACGATGCGGAGCGGCGGAAGCAGCGCCGCCGTCGCCGTTTCGTTGGCCACGATCCCGGCAACCGAAAGAACGGCGCCGTCGCCGCGCGGCGCGATATTCGCCTCGATGTCACGGAGCAGGAGGCCGGAAAGGCTCGAATCGGCCAAAGGCGCGGCGATCGGAGATCGCGGGG
Organism: Aurantimonas sp. C2-5-R2; assembly: GCF_036549495.1. Taxonomy (NCBI): domain Bacteria; kingdom Pseudomonadati; phylum Pseudomonadota; class Alphaproteobacteria; order Hyphomicrobiales; family Aurantimonadaceae; genus Aurantimonas; species Aurantimonas sp. C2-5-R2. Next base: position 18,145 of record NZ_JAZHLJ010000042.1, on the reverse strand, counting down.
TGGACAACAGCAGCGCGGGAACGGCGAAAAGGCCGATCAGAAATCCGCTGACGACCAGGGCTGCGTTGCGGAATCGCATGGCACGGGCGCGGGCCAGGATCGATCGCTCCGCCGCTTCGGACGGGGCTGGGGAGACGAAATGGGAGGGCGCGAAGGCTTGGGAGAAGAGGTCGGGTGCTAAGTCGCGCGGGCCGGAGAATCCGGTCTCGCCGCGGAATGCCCGCGTGCCGCGCTGTCCGAAAAACGCCCGCGCCGGCGATGGCTCGGCGTCGTCGGGCTCGATCGTCAGACCGCGGCGCGCCGCCTCGATCTCCGCGGCGGACTTTTGCAGCGTCCGGCGGGTCGTCACCTCGGCCGTTCCATCGATGAGCGGACCGGCGATCTTGCCGGAAAGCGCGCTTCGTCGTCCCGCCGGCGTTCGGCCCGCCGTTGCCTGGGATGTGCCGCCAAACTCGGTCATCGCATCCTCTGTTTTGCCTTGTTTAGGAACCGGTAAGGAATCATGCTTAACAAACCGTGAAGCCACGCCGTTCGCGGTGCGGGGTTGACGTTTGCGCGACCAACAAACAACACAGTCGCACGCATTCTGGGCGGACGACAACGACGAGATGGGAGCGCTCCGACGTGATTCGGTTCGAAAATGTCGGGCTGCGATACGATATGGGGCCGGAGGTGCTTCGCGACCTCTCCTTCGAGGTCAAGCGGCAGTCTTTCCAGTTCCTGACGGGCCCGTCCGGGGCGGGCAAGACCAGCCTTTTGCGCATGCTGTTTCTCGCGCTCAAGCCCACCCGCGGCCTGATCACGGTTCTCGGCCGCGACGCCTCCACGCTGGCGCGCAAGGACCTGCCGTCGATTAGGCGGCGGATCGGGGTCGTCTTCCAGGATTTCCGCCTGCTCGAGCATCTGACCACCTACGAGAACGTGGCGCTGCCGCTGCGCGTGCGCGGCAAGGACGAGGCCTCTTATCGGCAGGACGTCATCGACCTGATCAAATGGGTCGGCCTGGGCGAGCGGCTGAATGCATCGCCGGTGGTTCTGTCGGGCGGCGAAAAGCAGCGCGCCGCGATTGCCCGCGCGCTGATCGACCAGCCGGACATCCTGTTGGCCGACGAGCCGACCGGCAATGTCGATCCACCGCTGGCCCGCCGGTTGCTGCGGCTCTTTCTCGAACTCAACCGAACCGGGACGGCGGTGGTCATCGCCACGCACGACCTCGACCTGATGGAGCAGGTCTCCGCCCGCCGCCTGGTTCTCTCCGACGGCCGTCTGGACATCTATGATTGAATTGACGGAACGATGGGTGGATTTTCGCGCATTCGTCGCGCGCCTCGCCGGGCGGCCGGGCCGCGAGCACCAAACCCCGATCGTGCCGCCGGCGAACGTCGCCGGACGGGCGCTGATGACGGTGATCGCCATCATGACGTTTCTCGCCAGCCTCACGGTCGGCGCCGTCACCCTCGTCTCAGACACCGCCTCCCAATGGCAGAACGACATTTCTCGCGAGATCACCGTTCAGGTGAAGCCGGAAGAGGGCCTCGACATGGCGGCGACGCTTGTCGCCATTCGCGATCTGGCGCTGGCGACGCCGGGTATCGCCGATGCGACGATCCTCGATGATGCCGCGACCGCGCGGCTCTTGGAGCCGTGGCTGGGAGAAGGTCTCAATATCGACGATCTGCCGGTGCCGCGCCTCGTGATCATCACCATCGACGAGGACGCGCCGCCGGATTTCTTCGCGCTGGCGACGCGGCTGCGCGCTGCGGTTCCCGCGGCCGAGCTCGATGATCACCGGGCGTGGGTGTCGCGCCTCGTCACCATGGCGCGGGCGACAGTCTTCGTTGGCGTCGCGGTGCTGACGCTGGTCCTGATCGCAACGGTGCTCACCGTCGTTTTTGCCACCCGCGGCGCGATGTCGGGCAATCGCCAGATCATCGAGGTGCTGCATTTCGTCGGCGCCCGGTCGTCCTTCATCGCAGGCGAGTTCGAGCGGCATTTCCTCCGCCTCGGGCTCGTCGGGGCGGTGGCTGGCGGGGCGGTGGCCCTGGTCCTTTTCGCCGCCATGGGGATGTGGACGACAAGCAACCGCGCAACTCCAGAGGCCGACCAGATCAGCGCGCTGTTCGGGTCGTTTTCCATTGGCTGGATGGGGTATGTCGGGGTCGTCGTGCTGATTGCAACCGTCGGGGGATTGACCGCGTTTACGTCTCGCCTGACGGTCATGCGCCATCTGGCGGCGATCGACATGCTTTCGCCGGTGGAGCGGTAAGATGTCGTTAACCATGTTGTCACAAGCTCTGCGGAACGCCGCCGACAAAGGTTTGCCTACACGATGCCGCATTCAGGGACGACAATCGTAAGATGACAATGGCGGCTTGGTCTCCCGAGGTGGAAGCCGGCGGCGTCCGGCTATCACGGCGCATGCGGCGTTCCCCTGGCCGGCGGCGTGTCATGCTAACGTTCGCCGCCTTGTTCGCGATGGGCGTGGGATATCTGGCCGGTGGGTTCCTGCGTTTTACCGAGGAGGTCAGCCTGCTGTCGCGCCCCGGACCGGTCGAACCCGCCGACGGTATCGTGGTCTTGACCGGCGGCGCGCTTCGGATCGATCAGGCGATCGACCTGCTCAGGCAAGGCCGTGGCCGGCGTCTTCTCATCAGCGGCGTCAATCCGGACACCAGTGCCAAGACGCTGGCGCGCATGACCGGCACCGATCCCTCCTGGTTCGACTGCTGCGTCGACATCGACCGTGCAGCGCTGACGACCGTGGGCAATGCCGAGATTGCCAGCCGATGGGCCCGCGAACACGGCTTCCAGGATCTGATCCTGGTGACCAGCGACTATCATATGCCGCGCTCGCTGCGCGAGTTCGCGCGCATCGATACGCTGCGCTCGGTTACCCCTTACGCCGTCAGGCGCAATGATCTGTGGCGCGCCAACCAGTTGCCGAACGGCGTCGGCGCGCGGGTCCTGGTCACCGAATATATCAAACTGGTAGCAGCCCGGGCCAGCTTCATCCTCGGCCTCGGTCAGCCCGACGCGGTTTCCACCCAATTTGCGCGCATCGATCCCTGAAGGGGAAATGGCCATCGTCGCGCACCTGGATCGTCCGCGATCGGGGCGCGTCTCTCGATTTTCTGATGTCGACGGCGTAAAGCCTCCGGCGATGTCCAGCGGCGCCGGTTGCGTCGCGCGCCCTCACCGATTGCCGCCGGAGCGATCCCTTTGATGACCATGCTGCGCTCGCTCGTCTTCAACGTGTTGTTCTATCTCAACCTCGTCGGCCAATTGCTGCTCTTCTCGCCTGTCTTCTTCGTGATCTCCGAGGAGAAGGCCTGGGGGATCGTCAAGAACTGGGCGCGGTCCAGCCTCTGGCTGCTCGAACATGTCGCCGGCATCGGCGCGTCGATTACCGGCAAGCGGAACGTTCCGTTCGAGGCGGCGATTATCGCGGCGAAGCACCAATCGTTCTGGGACGTCTTCGCGCTTTTGCCCGATCTCGACCGGCCGACCTTCATCCTCAAGAAGGAACTGCTCGCGATCCCGTTCTTCGGCTGGTACCTCAAGCGCATGGCGATGATCCCGGTCGACCGGGCACGCCGCGGGGGGGCCGTCGCCTCGATGATTGAAGGCGCCGAAAAGGCCGTGGCGGAGGGTCGCCAGATCGTCATTTTCCCGGAAGGCACCCGGACTGCGCCGGGCGCCGAGGCCGACTATCGCCAAGGCGTGTTCCGCCTTTACGAGGCGTTGCAACTGCCCGTCGTGCCGGTGGCGCTGAATTCCGGCCTGTATTGGCCGCGCCGCCAGTTCATCCGCCGTCCGGGGACGATTCGGGCGGATATTCTGGAGCCTATCGAGCCGGGCCTGACACGAGTCGATTTTCTCGACCGGCTCCGTCACGCGATCGAGACCCGGTCCGACGACCTCCTGGCCGAAGCCCAACACCGTGACGGCTATCCGCCGCCGGAGCCATCCCGCCTGGGCACCTGACGTGCTCAGCGCCTGCCGCCCTAGCCCCTTATAGCCGGGCCACGACGTCTTCCAGCCAGCGGTCCCGCAACCCCATCTCGCGAATATGGTCGAGCGCACTGGTCACGTAGTCGACATTGGCGCCGGACTGACCGTGCGAGCGGCGGACCAGCGTGGCGGCATGCTCGGGCGTCATGCGGCCGGCATATTGGCTGTGGTCGCGATCGACGACATAGGTCAGAGCGCGCATATTGCGCCCGTCGGTGAGACGCACCGGCAGGGTCTGCTCCCGATAGACATGGGTGACGAGCTCGCGCGCCCGCAGATAATCGACCACCGCCTCCCGCGTCGCTCCCCTGACGCGGAATGCCATGCCGACGCAGGAGCCACCCCGGTCGAGGCCGAAGACCAGGCCCGGCCGCTCGGGTGTGCCCCGATGCACGAAGGAGCGCACGCAGAGCGAGCGGTGATAGCCGGCCAGCCGCGCCTTGACCCGCTCCTCGAATTCGAAGCCTGGCCGCCAGATCAGCGAGCCGTAGCCAAACACCCAGAAATCGTCCATTGCCCTCAAAATGCCCCGTCCGTCAGTTCATCCCGACCGGGGCTCAAAAAGGGTAATGGCATGGCGGCGTCAAGCGACAAGACTTCGAGAGCGAGACAAGCCTATGTCTGGGTCGGCGTGGTGGCGCTGCTTCTCGCCGGCGGCCTCAGCGGCGCCTGGTACTACCTCGCCGGTCAGCTCGAGGCGCAGGTCACGCAGGTCATCGCGGACGCCCGCGTGCAAGGCACCGAGATCGGCTGCCCAGGGCGCACCGTTTTTGGCTATCCGTTCCGACTCGGCCTCCGCTGCGACGCAGTCACCATCGAGGCGCCGGGCGACGCGCGCGGACAGGGCTTGCGCGCCACCGCCGGGGCGCTTCGAACCGCCGCCCAGATCTACCGGCCAAATCGCGTCGTGGCGGAACTCGACAGCCCGTTGATCGTCGATGCGCAGCAGACGCCGCCGCTCGACATTCGCTGGCAACTGGCACAGGCGAGCGCCAGCTTCTGGAGCGATGGAATGGACCAGGTCGCGTTGGTCGCCGACCGGCCGGTGGTGGCGTTGGCGCAGCCGGCAGCCGGTCGTCTGCCGCTGTTCGAGGCCGACCGGTTCGAGGCGCATGCGCGCCGCCGCGCCGACGATCTTGACATTGCCGTCTCCAGTGCGGACGGGCGCGTCCTCGCGCCGGACGCGCCCGCCCTGCCGGTATTCGACGCCAGCGCCGACCTGACGATCACCGGTGCCGCCGACTGGCTCGCCGGTCATATGGATGGGCACACGCTTGGCGAGGCGCTTGCGGGCCGCGCCGGCACGCTCCGCTCGCTGAAGCTCGATCTCGGTGACGCCAGCGCCGAACTGTCGGGCGATTTCATGGTCGCGACGGACGGGATTCTGTCCGGCGATTTCGAGCTCGCCGTCGCCGACCCCCAGCGGATCGCGGCGCTGGTCGCCGAAGCAGCGCCGCAGCTTCAGTCCGTCGCCCAATCGCTCGCCTCGGCGATTGGCTTCGTCGGCCGGCAGGACAATGGCCGCAACATCGTCACGCTCAGCCTGCGCGACGGCAACCTCTCGGCCGGCGTGATTCCGCTGGGTCAGGTGCCGGCGATACGGTGAGGCGAACCGACCGCCGCGAGGCAGCATCTTCCGTCGCCGCAAATGTCGTATGGCGCCGCCGAATAGCAATTTCGGAAGCGGGGTCGCCCGGCCGTGCAGGGCCGCTTCGCGTTTGATGAGCTGGCGATATATTTAAGCGATTGTTTCACCGTTTGTTTGCTCTGGGGATTCATGCCCCCGTAATGCCTGCCGCTGCATAATAAGCCTGATCTTTCTCGCCAGCGGGTGTTCTCATGCGTCATTTTGGTTTTCTGTTTCTGCTTGGCCTTCTCTCTCTGGCTCCTGTCCAGAGTTCGTTCGCTGGCGAATGGGTCGTCGATCGGATTTCGGGACGAGCCTGGGCCCTCGAAGTCGGCAAAGACCCCGTGCGGCTCAGCGTGGATATGGCGGTCCCCGAGGGTGTCACCGTCGAGACGTCGCGGAACGGCCGGGTGCGGCTTGTGGGCGATAACAACGTCATGTCGCTGGCGCCTGGCACCGTCGCGGTCGTGGCGCCCTCCCGCTCCAACCGCAAGACCCGCGTCATCCAGCAGGTGGGCAGCATCAAGTTCGACGTCGAGAAGCGCCGGCGGCCGCATTTCCTCGTCGAAACGCCGTATATAGCGGCTGTCGTCAAGGGCACGACATTCACTGTCGATGTCTCCAAATCCACCACCAGCATCGATGTGTCGAGCGGACTGGTTCAGGTGAGCGATTTGCGCAGCGGTGAAAAGGCGGCGATCGGAGCAGGACAGTCGGCCAGCGTTGCCGCATCCAGCGCGGGATTGGAGACCGCGGGACAGAACGCTCCCGGTGTGCGGCCGGGCAAGCCCGCCCCCTCCGCCGTGGCTCCTCTCGGTCGCGACCTGGCTGATTTCAAGGCCGGCGGACGGACCGGGCCAAAGTCGGACACAAACAAGAGCAACGGCAGGGAAAATGGCGAGGCCAGGGGAAACAGTGCCGAAGCCCGCTCAGGTGCCCGGGGGAATAGTGGCGGCAACGGCGGTGGTAACGGCGGCGGAAACGGTGGCGGCAACGGCGGTGGCAATAGTGGCGGTAACGGCGACGGCAATGGTGGCGGCAACGGCGGCGGCAACGGCGGTGGAAACGGTGGCGGCAACGGCGGCGGCAATAGTGGCGGTAACGGCGGCGGCAATGGTGGTGGCAACGGTGGCGGCAACAGCGGCGGAAACGGTGGCGGTAACGGTGGCGGCAATGGCGGTGGAAACGGCGGTGGCAATGGCAGCGGTAACGGCGGCGGCAATGGCAAGAAATAAGCTCCGCCACATCGCCCTGGTGGCCTCTTGCAAGGACGCGTATGGCCTGGTTTTCACCCATCGGTAAGAGGCCGTTTCGAAACCCTGCCAAGACCAGCCTCCATGGTTCACCCGGGACGCCCAAACCCGCGGAAATCGGGTATCATGTCATTGCGGAGCGACCATCNTTAGAGGCCGTTTCGAAACCCTGCCAAGACCAGCCTCCATGGTTCACCCGGGACGCCCAAACCCGCGGAAATCGGGTATCATGTCATTGCGGAGCGACCATCCGAGGGGCCTTTGAACCCGCCGCAGTGAGTTTCGAAACGGACTCTAAGCGGAATCCTGCGGTGCTGCGGCGCACGGCGGGGGGGCTCTTCGTCGCCGCGGCGATAGTCTTTGCGAGCCTTTCCGGGTTCTTGCGAACGGTGGACGATCGTCTTGCCGAATTGCGCTTCCAGACACAGTCGATTGCGCCGACCGGCGATGTCGTCCTGGTCGACATCGATGCCCGAAGCCTTGCCGAAATCGGCGTTTGGCCCTGGCCGCGGCGATTACACGGCGATCTCTTGCGGGCAGCGGAGCGGGCCGGCGCGGCCCGCGTCGCGTTCGACATCGATTTCAGCACCGTATCGACGCCGGAACAGGACCGGGCCTTCGCCGCGGCCCTCGCCGAGACCAGAATAGAGACCTTCCTCGCATCCTTCGTCCAGGCCGATACGGCGGCTGGCATGGCGGTGCGCGCTTCGTTTCCGATCGAGCTTTTTTTGCAAAATTCCTGGCCGGCCGGCGTCAACGTCCCTGTGGATGGCGACGGGCAGGTCAGACGGTTTCCTTTCGCTATCGACGCCAACGGGGAAACCCTGACCTCGATGCCCTCCCTGCTGGCTGACCGCGAGGCTGGGACGGGCCTGTTCGGGATCGATTATGCGATTTCCGCCGAGCGACTGCCGCGCGTTTCCTATGTCGATCTTCTGAGGGATCGCGTCGCGCCCGAGTCGCTCGCGGGAAAAACCTTGATCGTCGGCGCCAGTGCGATCGAGCTCCGCGACCTCTTTGACGTTCCCGTCAGCGGCATCGTTTCCGGATCGACGGTCATCGCGCTCGCCACCGAGTCCCTGCTTCAGGAGCGGGCGTTGACGTTCCTCGCCACGCCGTGGTTCGTGCTGGCTGGAATGGCATTCATCGTGTTCGCCTGCGCCATTCGTCTGTCCTCCCGTTATGCGATCGCCGCCCTTGTCGATCTTGCCGTCACGGCTGAAATGCTGGCACTCTACCTGCAGAACGGCCATGCGATCGTACTGGAAACCGCTGCCATCCATGTGCTCCTGGCTGCCTGTTCCATCTGGGTGCTTTTCCGTGAATTTGGTCTTCGTCGCGTGCGGCTCTGGATCGCCCGGACCCAGGCAGCCAACAGCCAGAGCGTGCTCGAACGCGTCCTCGACGATGGATTTCACGGCGTCGCGATCCTGAACGAACGTTTGCAAGTCACCCGCATCAATCGCGAAGCTCTGGAGCTGCTCGGCCTTGAGAGCGCAAACCGGCTGGACGAGTTGCCTGCGCAGATCGGACAACATGTCGCAGATATCGTCGCGGCGTTCGAGCGCGGCGAGGGAGCCGGCAAGCCGGCGGTGCACGTCCTTCATTTCGCCACGGGCGCAGAGCGGGTGGTGGAGTATTCGATCGTCCCGTTCTGGCTGTCAGGATTTGCCGATCGGTCGGGGGAGACTTCCGGCGATATCGTTTACGCCACACTGACACTGCGCGACATCACCGAACGTCAGAAGGCGCATGACCGCATACGGTTCATGGCGTTGCACGACAGCCTGACGGGGTTGGGCAATCGTCGCGCCCTTGAGCAAGCGTTGGAGAACATTTTGAGCGGGCCGACGCCGGACGGCGGGGTGGCTCTGGTGTCCTTCGATCTCGATCGTTTCAAGGCCGTCAATGACGCGCTCGGCCATGCAATTGGCGATGAGGTGCTTAAGGAGACCGCGCGTCGCGCCCAGGAAACACTGGTCGCGGCCTTGCTGATCGCCAGGACCGGCGGTGACGAGTTCACCGCCGTCGTCCCGGCGGCGAGCCTTCAAACCGCACGATTCCTGGCGGCTTCGCTGGTAGAGGCGATCTGCGAACCGTTTTTCCTGTCCGGGCACCGTATCGGCGTCGGTACCAGCGTCGGGATCAGCTGGTGGGATGGCCAGGCGGCGACGGTGACTTCGTTGATGCGCCACGCCGATGTTGCGCTGTATCGCGCCAAGCAATCAATCACCGAGCAGGTCGTTGCCTTCGAGCCCTTTATGGATGGCGACCGGCTGGAGCGGCTGAAACTCGAGGAGGACTTGACTCAGGCCTTCGAGAACAACGAATTCCGCCTCGTCTACCAGCCGCAATTTTGTCTTTCGTCCGGGAAAATCGTCGGGGCCGAAGCTCTCGTGCGTTGGCAGCACCCGGAGCGCGGCTTCGTCTCGCCGGTTGATTTCATTCCGGTCGCCGAGGAAATGGGCCTGATCCATCGACTGGGCGGCTGGGTGCTCGATACGGCTTGCCGGGAAGCCAAGGGCTGGCCCTTGCCGATCAAGATCGCGGTGAACGTCTCCGCGATCCAGTTCGAAACCGGCGATCTGGTCGCGGCTGTCCGCCAGGCGCTCGATATATCCGGTCTGCCGCCGGAGCGGCTCGAACTGGAAATCACCGAATCCGCCTTCGTCGAGGAGAGCGATGGACTCAAGGCGATCTTCGACGAACTCCTCGCGATCGGGGTCAGCTTGGCGCTGGACGATTTCGGCACCGGTTATTCGTCGCTCGGCTATCTCCACCGCTTTCCGATCTCGAAGATCAAGATCGACCGAAGTTTCGTGATGGATATTCTGACTAGCAACCGGGCAATCGCCGTGGTGCATTCGATCATGGCTCTGGCCGACGGTCTGGGCATCCCGACGATCGCCGAGGGGATCGAAACGCCTGAGCAGGCGGCAATGCTCCGGCTGTCAGGATGCGATGACGGCCAGGGTTATCTGTTCGCCAGACCGATCGACGGCGCGGCTGTCGTGGAGATGATGGCGGGCCCCAGCATCGCAACCCCCACGATGCTCGCGGCGGCGGGCTGATCCTGGCTGCGGCCATTCGTTCGGGTCGGGCTGACCAGGTTGGATACGCCCTGAACGGACGCCGCCGGCGCAAAAACTTTTCCGTAAGGGAATATTAAAAAATCGGAGATTTGTCTTTCAAATTTTGCGGTTGGCAAAACCAATCGACCCGAATCAGCCGAAACTCATGGGGCAATGAAGCAATCCATGCCGAAAATTGGTCGATTTCCGTCTTTATATTGAAAAAAAATTAGATTGCGCGTACGCTTACCCTTTGGCAGGAAATCTGCGATGGCTTTACTAGGGGCCTTGGTTGGTCTTCTATTCGGCGCATTTTCGGGGTCGATGCTTGTCGCAATCGTATTCCCTGGCGCCGCTGTACCCGGTTTCTTGACGCCATTTCTGCTGCTTGCCGGTCCGGTTGCCGGGCTGCTTTCCGCTCTGCCTGTGTGGCTGGCCACGATTGTCTGGTATCTCCTCAACATCCTTGTTTTCTGGCTCTTGTCCATTCCGGCGCAGTCCTCCACCGGCCTGACCAGCACCACCAGTACACCACCGGCGGCAAACCCGATCCCGCCTACCGGAACCCAGAACTTCTTCCGCGGCTTCGGGCATGGCACGGCAACGATCGTCAATTTCGCCATTCTCAGTCCATTCTTGGCGATTCCGCCGGTCCTGATCCTTGCGATCTTGTCGTTCCTGCCAATCCTGTCTCTCGTCACGGCAATCCGGCGAAACACGTTCTTCCAGGGAGTGATCTCGTGGATGAGCTGGCTGTTGCCCGTACATTGGCTTGGGAACCTGATCGGCTTTCTGATCTTCCTGATTTTCCGTGCGATCACCCTATTCACGGGCACGGCTGCGGGCATCAGGCTTGATCTCACCTCCGGCATCATCGAGTCGCGCGCGCCCGCTCCGGTGACGGCCTTCAACGTTGCCGTGTTCACCTATGTGGGACCTGCGTTTGCTCCCGGCCCGTTCCTGGGAGCCAATGTGTCATCGCACGAGGTGGGGCATGCCATCAATTCGGCCGCGATGACGCCCTTCTACACCTGGGGCACGGTGATCGAGGAGTTCCGTCTGTTCGGCGCGCCCCACCGCTTCTCCATCGGCCAGCAAACCGCGGAAAGCCGCGGCGCACCACGCCCGGGCGCGTTGTATTCCGCGATGTGGTCACCCTAGGGGCATAGCCATGTGCGAGTTTTTCGACATTCAGGCCAGCGGTGATGCCCTCAATGCTCAGGGCATACCGGGTTCGATCACGGCTTCTGGCCGGGTCACGCTCGACTGCGGCTCAGTCATCGTTCAGGTGTTCGACAATTCCAATAATCTGGTATTCGAGACGACCGTACAACCCGGCGCGAACATCAGCGATTTCAATGGTACGCCGACGCGCCTGGTGATTGCGTCTTTCGACAATGGGCATGACATCCAGTGCGGCGACCGTGTGACGGTCACGTTGACCTGCGCAAGTGATCCGACCTGCACGCTGACAGCCACGGTGGCTCTCGTCTGCAAGGATGACCCGGTACAGCCATGCCCCGATGCCAACGCGATCAGTATTATCTTGACCAGCAATGGCGTCGTGGTCTCGCCGGGCGTCCCGTGCTTCTCCTCTGGCGCTTACAGCGCCGAGGCAACCGGCGTTCCGGCCGGAAGCCAGATTTTCTGGACGCTGGATCTGGGCGGTACGGCCTCGTCGCTCCCCGCGACCAATCCGACGACATTCAGTTTGCCCGCGGGAACCGCCCCGGCGAGCCTCTCAGTCGTGGTGATCACCCCGAATTGCCCGCCGATCGCACGCTCGATCGGGTTGCCGGATCGCGAAGAAGGCAATTGTTCAACGCAGGCGGTGTTCGAGGTTCGAAAGGACGGGCAGTTGGTCACTGCCACAACCGGGCTGGCAAGCGGAACCTATCAGGTGACGGTGACATCCCCGGTCGCGTCCGGAAACATCTATAATTTTCAGGACGCAAACGGGTCGTTTCAGGTCGGTTCGGGGGTCACCGCGAATTACACGCTCATGGGCAATGGCGCCTCGCTGACCATCCTCGTGACGGTGGATGACAACGGATGCTGCCCGGCGGTCTCGGGCACGGTGACATTGTCGAGCGCAGATGACGCCGAAGACCCTCCGGTCGAGGAGCCGCCGGTCGAGAATCCGCCGAACGATGATGACGACGACGATTGGGTATGGCCAAGCCTCTGCGGCTGGTTGTACCTGCTGTTGATGCTCGCGGTCCTCGCCTTCATCGGCCTGTGGATCGCGTCGTTCACGTTGTTCCCGGCGTCGACGGCGCTATGGGTGGCGCTCGGCATAGCGCTTGTCGCTGTTGTTGCGGCTTTAGCGGTTTACACTTGGGTCTGCAATGTCAGCTGGTGCCGGCGCATGCGCATTCTCGGATGGATGTTCGGTTGGTGCGCGCTTGGATGTGTCATTGCGTGGGCGGTCAGCTGGTTCACCTTGTGGTTCCTGCTGATCGGTGCGCTGATTGCCGGGGTCATAGCGTTGATCATTGGGTTGATGATGGCACGGCGAAATTGCGATTTTCTGGATCTCTTCGCCTGGCCGTAGGATCTTTCAATGCTTCCGTGATCCTGGGGGTGCAGAGCCCGAGCCGAAGATGCGACGAAGCCAGGTCGGCGCGCCATCCGCGGCCCTCATGCCGAGAGCATCCAGCCGAGTCGCCGCAACCACCAAGCCGTCGTCGAGCGGCGTCTCAAAGGATGCGTCTACTCCGTCGTCCCCGTCTCGTGCTTGCCGTGCTCGCGGCCGAAATCCACCTCGGCGGTGTCCTGGCCGGCCTCGATGATGCCGCGGCGAATGTCGCGGGTGCGGGTGAACAGCTCGAACAGCGTGTCGCCGTCGCCCCAGCGGATCGCCCGTTGCAGCGAGGCCAGATCCTCCGAAAACCGCGCCAGCATTTCCAGCACGGCCTCGCGGTTGGTCAGGAACACGTCCCGCCACATGGTCGGATCGGACGCGGCGATGCGGGTAAAATCGCGAAAGCCGGAGGCCGAGAATTTCACCACTTCCTGCTGGGTCACCGTCTCCAGATCGGCGGCCGTGCCGACGATGTTGTAGGCGATCAGATGCGGCACATGGCTGACGATGGCGAGCACCAGATCGTGGTGGTCCGGCGTCATGATTTCGACGGTCGAGCCGCAGCCTTCCCAGAAGCGCTTCAGCCGGTCGATCGCCTCGGCGTCGGTGCCGTCGGGCGGCGTCAGGATGCACCAGCGGTTCTCGAAGAGTTCGCGGAAGCCCGCGTCGGGGCCGGACTGCTCGGTGCCGGCGATCGGATGCGCCGGCACGAAATACACGGTCTCTGGCAAATGCGGGCGCATCTGCTGAACCACCGCGCCTTTGACCGAGCCGACGTCGGAAACGATCGCGCCGGGCTCGAGCGACCCTGCGATCTCCTTGGTCACCGCTCCGCAGGAGCCAACCGGAACGCACAGGATGACGAGGTCGGCGCCGCGCACCGCTTCGGCGGCGTCGAGATGGTAGCTGTCGCCGAGCTTCAGTTCTTCGGCCCGTTTCAGCGTTTCGGCCCGCCGCGTAGTGATGGCGATATGCCGGGCGAGGCCGTGGGCGCGAATATTGTGGGCGATCGACGAGCCGATCAGGCCGATGCCGATTAGCGCGACGCGCTCAAATAGCGGCTCGCTCATGACTGCCCCTTGCCGAGAAACTCGCCGAGCGCCGCGACGACGCCGCGATTGGCTTCCTCGGTGCCGATGGTCATGCGCAGCGCGTTCGGGAAACCGTATCCGCCAACCCGGCGCAGGATGAAGCCGCGCGCGCTCAAGAAATCGTCGGCCTCCGCCGCCGTGCGGCCCGGCGCGTCGGAAAAGTGGACCAGGGCGAAATTGCCGACGCTCGGTGTCACGGTCAGGCCAAGGCCTTCCAGCGCGTCGGTGGTCCATTCCAGCCAGCGGGCGTTGTGGTCGGCGGCTTTTTCGATGAAGCCGCGGTCGCGAACCGCCGCCGCGCCGGCGGCAATGGCCGCGGCGTTCAGATTGAACGGCCCGCGCACCCGGTCCAGCGCGTCGACGATCGCTTCCGGCCCGTACAGCCAGCCGATCCGCAAACCGGCGAGGCCGTAGATCTTGGAGAAGGTGCGGGTCATCACGACGTTCTCGGACGACGACACCAGCTCGATGCCGGCGCCGTAATCGTTGCGCCGGACATATTCGGCATAGGCCGCGTCGAGGACGAGGACGACGTTGCCCGGCAAGCCGGCATGCAGCCGCTGGACTTCCTCGAAGGGCAGGTAGGTGCCGGTCGGGTTGTTCGGGTTGGCGAGAAAAACCAGCTTGGTGCGCTCGGTCACCCGCGCAAGGATCGCGTCGACGTCGGCGGTGACGTTCGTTTCCGGGGCGACGACGGGCGTCGCCCCGCGCGCCAGGATCTGGATGCGGTAGACCAGAAAGCCGTGCTCGGTGTGGATCGCCTCGTCGCCCGGCGCGAGATAGCACTGGCACAAAAGCCCCAGCAGCTCGTCCGAGCCGTTGCCGCAGAGGATGTTTTGCGGGTTGAGGCCATGCACCTCGGCGATGGCGCACTTCAGCTCGCTGGCCTGTCCGTCGGGGTAGAGCTCGGGATGCGCGAAGGCCGCCAGCGCCGCCTCACGCGCCGCCGGCGAGGCGCCCAGCGGCGTCTCGTTGGAGGAGAGCTTGTGGAGCGTCACGCCGGCCGGCGCTTTGCTCTTGCCCGGCACATAGGCCTCGATGTCGAGGACGCCCTTATTCGGAACGGGTCTCATCGTCCGTGTACTTTCGCTGGTGACTGTGGGCGCTGGTGATTGCGGGCGCTGTTGATTGCTGGCCGATCGCGACGCCGTCGCGCCACGACAGGCGCATCAGGATAGGGACCGGCACGGGGCCGCATAGCCCCCGATCGGCCGGATGTCGAGGCCGGGACCCAATGCCGCGGCCACCGAAGCTTGGTCTTTTTCGGTCGCGACGAGGACGCTGAAGCGGTCGGCCCCGTAGGGCGCCTCGGCGATGATCGTCAGGCCGTCCGGTATCTCCGGCATCGCCGTCAGCCCATCGACGGAAAAACAGGCGATCTCCGGCGACACCGGATCAGCCAAGGGCGGGGCGATGACCAGCGCGGGCGTTGCCGCCGGCCGATCCGGTTCGTCGAAGAAGGGCAGCCGCGCGACGATCTGGGCCGAGCCGAGCCCCTGCCACCACGGATGGCCGGTCGCGCCGATCGGCAAGATGCCGAGCTTGTCGCCGCCGGCCTCGATGCAAGCGACCACCGCCTGGCTCGACGCGGCGATCGACAAGGGAACCGAAAAGCCGAAATAGAACCGCGCCGTCTCGGCGCTGGCGACGCGGTCGCCGTCACCGGCGATGACGACCTCGAACGGGGCCTGCAGGGCGGTGAAGGTGGAGATGATCTCGCGCCACAGATGCTCCATCGCGGTCAGCGGCAGATGCCCCTCGTGGCGCTTGGCCAGCCGGCGCATCATGTCGGCCTCCCGGCCGGGGCGGAAGGCCGCGCCGTTCTTCGCCGTCCCCTTCACCTCGATCAATTCGTCGATGACGCTGGCGCGCTGCATCAGCAGCCGATGCACGGATTCGTCGATGGCGTCGATCTTCGCTCTCAGTTCCGCGAGCCGCGATGGGTCGGCGGTGACGGTTCCGCTCATGCGTTCGAACTCCCTGTGGTCCTGCGCAGTGCTTCTACCGGCCCTTCGTTCGCTTGGCAAAGCGCCGTGTTTCGCACGCCGGTCGGCGCGACGATTGCCGCAGCGGGCGCGAATGCGTATCTGTGCCTTTAACCCGAACACCGCCGGTCGCCACGACACCAAGCCGTGCCGGCCGGCGCGAATCATAAAGCGGGATGGACATGAGCGTCGAAGCCTCGACCGAAGATCTGGAATACGCGGCCGGCAGCCGCGAGGCGAACCATCCGTCGAGTCCCGTCGCCCATTTCGGCGCGGACGAGCCGCTGCGTCTGGATGCCGGCCGGGAACTGGCGCCGTTCCAGATCGCCTACAACACCTATGGCACGCTCAACGCCGACAAGACGAACGCCATCCTCGTCTGTCACGCGCTGACCGGCGACCACTACGTCGCCAGCCAGTCGCCGGTGACCGGCAAGCCGGGCTGGTGGACCTCGATCATCGGCGCGGGCAAGCCGATCGACACGTCGAAATATTTCGTCATCTGCTCGAACGTCATCGGCGGCTGCATGGGCTCGACCGGTCCGGCCTCGATCGATCCGGCGACGGGCGAGCCCTACGGTCTCGACCTGCCGGTGATCACCATCCCCGACATGGTGCGGGCGCAGGCGATGCTGGTCGAGCGGCTTGGCATCGACACGCTGTTCGCCGTCATCGGCGGCTCGATGGGCGGCATGCAGGTGCTGCAATGGACGGTCAGCTATCCGGAGAAGGTCTTCGCCGCCCTGCCGATCGCCACCGGCGCGCGCCACTCGTCCCAGAACATCGCCTTTCACGAGGTCGGGCGGCAGGCGGTGATGGCCGATCCCGACTGGCATGGCGGGCGCTACTACGCGGTCGGCAAGCGGCCGCACAAGGGGCTCGCCGTCGCGCGGATGGCGGCGCATGTGACGTATCTGTCGGAGACGGCGCTGCACCGCAAATTCGGACGCAATCTGCAGGACCGCGAGTCGTTCGGTTTCGGCTTCGACGCCGATTTCCAGATCGAGAGCTATCTCAGGCATCAGGGGATGACCTTCGTCGACCGCTTCGACGCCAATTCCTATCTCTACATGACCCGCTCGATGGACTATTTCGACATCGCGGCGGATTACGGCGGCAGCCTCGCCGAGGCGTTCCGCGACGCGACGACGCGCTTCTGTCTGGTGTCGTTCTCGTCGGACTGGCTGTTTCCGACCGAGGAGAACCGCGCGGTCGTCCACGCGCTCAACGCCGCTGCCGCGTCGGTGTCCTTCGTCGAGATCGAGACCGACCGGGGCCACGACGCCTTCCTCCTCGACGAGCCGGAATTCTTCGCGGCGATCGACGGGTTCGTCTCGTCGGCGGCGCGGGCAAGGGGGCTTTGACGATGGCGGTTCTGGACACCCCCGTCGCCACCAGCGAGACCGTCACGGCCAACGCGTCGACCCGTATCGATCTGGAACTGATCGCCGGCCTCGTCACGCCGGGAAGCCGGGTGCTCGATGTCGGCTGCGGCGACGGCGCGCTTCTGTCGCTGCTCGAAGCGCGTCGCCAGGTCGACGGGCGCGGCGTCGAGCTGAGCCAGGCCGGCGTCAACGAATGCGTGGCGCGCGGCCTGTCGGTCATTCAGGGCGATGCCGACCGCGATCTCATCCATTATCCGGACGCCGCCTTCGACTTCGTTATCCTCTCCCAGACCATCCAGGCGACCCGCAATCCGAAAACCGTCCTGACCGAACTCTTAAGGATCGGCGAGCGGGCGATCGTGTCGTTCCCGAATTTCGGCCATTGGTCGATCCGCCTGTCGCTGGGGCTGCGCGGCCGGATGCCGGTGACGCGGAACCTGACGCATTCCTGGTACGACACGCCGAACATCCATTTCTGCACGATCCGGGATTTCGTCGCGCTGGCCGACGAGATCGGCGCCGAGGTCGAGCTGGCGATGGCGATCAATGCCACCGGCCAGAAGATGGGCATGAAGATGCCCTGGGCGTTCTGGAACCTGTTCGGCCAGCAGGCGGTGTTTGTGCTCAGGCGGTGAGGGGGGATGAGGTGTGGTCCTGTGCTTGACGGATACTTTGGGTGGAAAGCGGGCAGGCAGCTTTCGGCGTGGGATTTGGGTAAGCTGCTGTCGGAAATCATCATTCGTGAAACAGAATCGGAAATTCTCTTTCATGAAGCTCTGAAAAGCGCCGTTCATGATTTGGATGACAAACATAGCTGTGCGTGGAATGAAGCGGGGGGTATCCCATGGTGTGTTGAAGCGCTGCGACTGTTGATTTTTGGTCCACGATACTGTGGACTACCAAGAAAGTTGAGGACACATGCCAAGCGTCCGGGAATCTTTCAAATCGATTCTTGAGAAGATAATCGAAGTAGCGAACACCCCTTCGCCTCCGGTGCGCGATGAAGACTTCCCGTTTCCACGGCTCATTGCCACGGGCGATGGTGGATCCGTGCCTATCCGCTTAACGCCCATACCCACAACATGTAGGGTGCTGCCACTCTCCCGAATATAACCCCGCTGCGGTCGGCGCAGTCGTG
>NZ_JAZHLJ010000041.1:0-35924 GCF_036549495.1 Aurantimonas sp. C2-5-R2 | reverse complement strand
GGCAACATCTGCGACCTGTTCGAGCCCGAAGAATGTTGGAACTACCTCAAGGCCGCTGGCTATGTTGCAGATTAATCGCCTGACGCTCTAGTTCGGCTCCCCTGCCGCCTTGGGCCGCGGATTCTCCCGAAGCCCCACCGTCGGGTTGGCCGCCGTGCTGCTCGCCGCGTCGTTGACGGTCTCGACCGCCTCGTCTTGCCGCCGGGCTGCCGTCGCAGGCGTCTCCACCGCCGGTTTCCGCCAATATTCCGGCCAAGGCGCCAGGCGATGGCGATTCCATTCAGCCGGTGGGTCCGCGATAGCGCGATCGACGATCGGTCGACCGGACAGAGCGTCGCGCCGTATCGCCAGCGAGCCGGTCCGCCGGAGGGTCCGAAGTGTGACCAGGATGGCGCCCGAGCGGCAGGCGGACAGGCGGATCGCACGGGCGACGATCGCGACGTCACCGCTATCGCAGGCGACGCCGGTCTTCTCGTAATCGTCCGTCCAGACAACCTTCAACCCATCGCGGGTCTCGAAGCGGCAAAGCGCTTCGTCACAGTCGGCCGAAATGCGCCGGCGTGGTTCCCGGTCGGCCGACGGCCTCCCACGCGCCTCGAACGCTCGCTCCCATTGCGCGGCGATGAAATCGTTCGGGCGTTCGCGCAGAAAGGCAAGTTGCCCGTCCTCAGCGACCAGCGCCACCTCCTTGCCGTCCTCGAATATGAGCAGCTCAGGCGGCGCGACGCGATCCGGTGCCGCCGCCAGTCCGGCAAGCACCAGCGGAATTGCCACGTAGCGTAGGCGGCTCGCCAAGCATGAGGCCGCCAGGATGGCCGCCGTCAGGAGAACGAGGCCCGTGGCCGTGGTCAGGCCGATTGCCTGATCCGGCAGGCGCTCATAGACGAACCGCGCGATCTGAAGGACGAGGCCGATGCCGTACCCCATCGCCTGGAACGCCCAGGCATCGAGACCGAAGGGCATCACCAGTGAGCCGATCAACGCCAGCGGCATGATCCACAGCGTGAACAGCGGCATGGTCAAGACGTTGGCGACGAGGCCGAACGTTGCCAGGCGATGAAAATGGTACGCTGAATAGGGCGCGGTCGCCGTTCCGGCGATGAGCGAGGTCATCGCGATTGCAGCAAACGCCAACAGGATGCGATGCACCCAACCACGGCTTCCGGGCGGCACCGACGATCGCGCCCGGCGCCGCGAAAGGGCCGCATAACCGCCGATCAGCGCGACCGTCGCGGCAAAGCTCATCTGGAAGCTGGCAGTCATCACCGCGTGCGGCGTCAGCGCAATCACGACGATGGCTGCGATCGAAACGTTGCGCAGCGTCAGGGCCGGGCGATCGAGCAGGACCGCCGTCAGCATGATGGCAAGCATGATAAAGGCGCGCTGCGTCGCGATATTGGCGCCCGACAGAGCGAGATAGAAGGCAGCGACGACAAGCGCGGCGACGGCGGCAATCTTCTTGATCGGGAACCGCAAGGCGATCGCCGGCACCAGTGCGAACACCGTGCGGACGAGGAGCATGGCGAATCCCGCGACGATCGCCATGTGCAGACCGGAAATCGACAACACATGGGCGAGCCCGGTTCCGCGCAGCCACTCCTCCGCCTCGTCCGGAATGCCGGTCCGTTCGCCCGTGACGAGCGCGGCGGCAATGCCGCCCTCGGCTCCGCCGATGATCTGGCTGATGCGTTCGGTCATGGCCAGACGCGTCGCCGAAAGCCGGTGTCGGAGCCACGCGCCGAGACCTTTTCGCGCCGCGCTGCCGAAGATGTCGGATGCGGGCGGTTCCGGCGCTCCCAGGGAGAAGCCGTAGGCGCCGATGCCGCTGAAGAACGGCGCAAAGGCGAAATCGTGCGAGCCCGGAAAAGCAGGACCCGACGGCGGCCGCAGTCGGACGAGACCGCGGAAGTCGCCGCCCGGTGGAATCAGGGCGTGGCGGCTGCCGACGACGACTCGCACCCGTTCCGGCGGGCGCGAAAGGACCGGTCGGTCGGTCGAGGCGATATCGATCACGTATCGATATCGGCCGTTGTCGGTGCGCTCACGCGATACCACGGTGCCGGCGATCCGCACCGTCGCCTCGCCCGAGAACAGCGTCGTGTCCGTGCGTTCGATCTCGGTCATCGCCAAGACGGCGCCGGCAAGGACGAAGCCGGCGCAAACCAGCGATGGGCGAAGCACCGGCCGCCCCGGAACGAGGAAGGCCAGCGCCAGCAACACGGTGGAAGCGATGGCGGCGACCGCCAGGCCAGGGCGCCATCCGATGCCGTAAACGACCGCCACCCCGACCATCAGGCCGATCGCAATCAGATGGAAGCCGGAGCGGTGGCGGGTCTCGGCCTCCAATTGGGCGGTCAGCCAGCCGGCGGTGATCGCTCCCCATTCGGGGCGCGGCGGCGGCCGGAACCCGCGCCAGGCTCTAGAGCCGCCGGCTCGGGCACGCTGTCCCTTTTGCTCGTTCGCGCTGTCGTTGCGATCGGCGGCTGTGTCCATCGGCTCCGGGTCCCGTCGCCTTGTCTCTCCTCTCGCCTATGCTACACAGCCGGCACGCGAAAGCGATCGGCCACGATCGCGCAATTCGCCCTGACTTTTCGATCGGAGACTCCATGACGGATACCGTCGTGACCCGCTTTGCCCCCTCACCGACCGGCTTCCTGCATATCGGTGGCGCGAGGACGGCGCTGTTCAACTGGCTTTATGCCCGCGCGACCGGCGGCAAGATGCTGCTGCGTATCGAGGACACCGACCGCGAACGCTCGACCGAGCCAGCAGTTCAGGCGATCATCGAAGGTCTCGCCTGGATGGGACTGTCGGCGGACGAGCCCCCGGTCTCCCAGTTCGCGCGCGCGCAGCGCCATCGTGAGGTGGTCGAGGAATTGCTGTCCAGGGGCGCGGCCTATCGCTGTTACGCCAGCCAGGCCGAGCTCACGGAGATGCGCGAGAAGGCCCGGGCCGAGAAGCGTCCGCCGCGCTATGATGGGCGCTGGCGCGACCGTGACCCTTCCGAGGCGCCCGCCGACGTCAAGCCGGTGATCCGGCTGCGCGCTCCGCTGGAGGGCGAAACGGTGGTCCATGATCGCGTCCAGGGAGACGTGCGGTTTCCCAACAAGGATCTCGACGATTTCGTGCTGCTGCGCTCGGACGGAAACCCGACCTACATGCTGGCCGTCGTCGTCGACGATTACGACATGGGCGTTACTCACGTCATTCGCGGCGACGATCACCTGACCAATGCCGGGCGCCAGACGCTGATCTACAAAGCCATGGGCTGGGATGTGCCGGTGATGGCGCATATCCCGCTCATCCACGGGCCGGACGGGGCCAAGCTGTCGAAGCGGCATGGCGCGCTCGGCATCGAGGCCTACCGGGCCATGGGCTATCTGCCGGTGGCGCTCAGAAACTATCTGGTGCGGCTCGGCTGGAGCCATGGCGACGACGAGATCATCTCGACCGAGGACATGATCGCCTGGTTCGGCATCGACGACATCAACAAAGGGGCGGCGCGCTTCGATTTCGCCAAGCTGGAGGCGATCAATGGCCACTGGATCCGCCAGAGCGACGATGCCGTCTTGGTCGAGACGCTGATGGGCGAGCGCGATGTCTTGCCGAATGGAGCGATTCTCAAGGCGCGGACGGACGATGAGGTGCGCGCCAAACTGACCGCCGCGATGCCGGGCCTGAAGGGCCGGGCCAAGACGTTGGTCGAACTGGCCGAGAGCACGAGCTATCTGTACGCGGATCGCCCGCTCGATCTGGAGGAGAAGGCCGAGGCGATTCTCGCCGATGGCGGTCGTCCCATCATCGCGGCGTTGCTGCCGCAATTTGCGGCGGTATCGACCTGGTCGGCCGGCGAGCTTGAAACGCTTGTCCGCGCTTATGCCGAGGCAAACGGCTTGAAACTCGGGAAAGCCGCGCAGCCGCTGCGTGCCGCGCTGACGGGACGCACGACCTCGCCGGGCGTCTTCGATGTTCTGGAGGTGCTCGGCCGGGACGAGTCGCTGGCGCGGCTGGGCGATCAGGCTGGCTGAGCCAGTCCCCATCGTCCGGACTTCGCAACGCAATATGGATTTGGCGCCGGAACTTGTCGCTCCGGTGGCTTTGGAGTAGGCAATCATCTGAGTAAAACGTGTGCGCTGCGATAGGTCTCAACCGCCGTGGCAACCATTGAAGGGAAAACGCATGGCAGAACAGTCGGCGAAGCTCACATTGGGCACAAAGGAGGCGGGGCTGGACCTGCACAGTGGCACTATCGGCCCGGACGTCGTGGATATCACGACGCTCTACAAGCAGACCGGTCTGTTCACCTACGATCCGGGTTTTTCGTCGACGGCGTCCTGTGAATCCAAAATCACCTACATCGATGGCGACGAGGGCGTGCTGCTGCATCGCGGCTACCCGATCGACCAGCTCGCCGAGAGGGGCGATTTTCTGGAGACCTGCTATCTTCTGCTGTATGGCGAACTGCCGACGGCGCGTGAGAAGGAGGATTTCGAATACCGCGTGACGCGGCATACGATGGTCCACGAGCAGATGAGCCGCTTTTACACCGGCTTTCGCCGCGACGCTCATCCGATGGCCGTCATGGTCGGCTCGGTCGGCGCCATGTCGGCTTTCTACCACGACTCCACGGATATCGCCGATCCGCACCAGCGGATGGTGGCGAGCCTGCGAATGATCGCCAAGATGCCCACGATCGCGGCGATGGCCTACAAATACCATATCGGCCAGCCGTTCGTTTATCCGCGCAACGACCTCGCCTACGCCGAAAACTTCCTGCACATGTGCTTCGCGGTTCCCTGCGAGACGTATCAGATCAATCCTGTGCTCGCGAAGGCGATGGACCGGATTTTCATCCTCCATGCGGACCATGAGCAGAACGCATCGACCTCGACCGTGCGGCTCGCCGGTTCGTCGGGCGCCAATCCCTTCGCCTGCATCGCGGCCGGCGTGGCGTGCCTTTGGGGGCCTGCCCATGGCGGTGCCAACGAGGCGGCGCTGAACATGCTGATGGAGATCGGCACCAAGGACCGCATCCCCGAGTTCATCGCCCGCGCCAAGGACAAGGACGATCCGTTCCGCCTGATGGGCTTCGGTCACCGGGTCTACAAGAACTACGATCCGCGCGCCAAGATCATGCAGAAGACCTGTCACGAGGTTCTCGACGAACTCGGCATCAAGGACGACCCGCTGCTCGAGGTCGCGATGGAACTCGAGCGGATCGCGCTCACCGACGAGTATTTCATCGAGAAGAAGCTCTATCCGAATGTCGACTTCTATTCCGGCATCACGCTGAAGGCGCTCGGCTTCCCGACGACGATGTTCACGGTGCTTTTCGCCGTGGCCCGGACCGTCGGCTGGATCGCCCAGTGGAAAGAGATGATCGAGGATCCGCATCAGCGCATCGGCCGTCCGCGGCAGCTCTACACCGGCGCCACGATGCGCGACTATGTGGCGGTCGACCAGCGCAGCTGATACCGGCATTCCCATCGCAAACGATAACGGGCGCCTCGGCGCCCGTTTCTATTCCGGCTTGGTCGGACGGCCTTGCCGCAGGAGATCAAGCACGATGTCGGCAGCGGCCTCCCCAGGCGGACGATCGATGGCCATCGCGTCGCGTATCTCGGCGAAGCCGGCGAGTTGCGCCCGCCGTTCAGGCGTATCGGTCAACAGGCGCTGAAGACGGCGCGCCAGCATCTCCGGGCGCACGAATTCGTGGAAGTGCTCGGGAACCAGCGGATGACCCGCGATGAAATTCGGCAGCGCGGCGGTCCAGGCTGAAATCAGATGGCGGAACCGATAACCGATCGGGTCGAGGCGGTAGGCCAAAGCCATCGGGACATCCGCCAGCGCCAATTCCAGCGAAACGGTCCCGGATGCTGCGATCGCGGCATCGGCCTTGGCGAAGGCCGCCCATTTTTCCGCCTCGCCAGTTACGATCACCGGTTTGTTTTCCCAATTGGCGATCTTTGCCTCGATGATTGGCCGGTGGCGCTCCAGCGTCGGGATGATTGCGGTCAGTCCCGGCATCCTCGTGAGCAATTGCTGGAAGGTCGCGCCGAAATCGTCGATCAACCGGTTGATCTCGCCCCGGCGCGAGCCGGGAAGGATCAGAAGCGTCGGCGGGCTGCTCGGTGCCCGATCGGCGGCAGGCCGGTTCACTTCCTCGATCATTTGTCGCAGCGCGGGCGTCGTCATCAACGGATGACCGACATAGCTCGCGGGCGGCCCACCCAGCCGGCGCAGCGTCTCGGGTTCGAACGGCAAGGCACAGATCGCATGGTCGACATAGGGGCGCATGGCGGCGGCTCGCCCTTCCCGCCAAGCCCACACCGTCGGTGGGATATAATTGACGATCGGCATTTGCGGCAGCCGCGCCCTCACCCGCCTGGCGACGCGATGTGAAAAGGTCGGGCTGTCGATGATCACCAATGCATCCGGCTTGGCGTCGACGATGAAATCCGCCGTCTGCGATACCCGGCGCAGCAGCTGCGGCAGTCGCGCGACGATCGCCCCGATGCCGATGATCGACAGCTCATGGATGTCGAACAGGCTCGTCAGCCCCTCCGCCTGCATCGCCTCGCCGCCGAGACCGACGACGTGCAACTCGCCGTCCGTCTGGCTGCGGAGCGCGCGAATCAGATCAGCGCCGATCCGGTCTCCCGAGGGTTCTCCGACGACGAATCCGATGGTCGTCAATTGCGCTCTCCCGATGGGATGATCTCCGGCACGGCCTCGTCCGCCAGGCCGACCAGCGCGATGTCATGACGATCGGCCGCCGCGATCACGTCGTCGAGGCCCAGAATCAGGCTGCGCCCGGCGGTAACCCCAATGGCGGAAATTCCGGCCGTGGCAGCCTCCTCGATCGTCGCCACACCGATGCTGGGTAGATCGAAACGCTGATCCTGCTGCGGCTTGACGCTCTTGACCAGAGCACAGAGCTCGCGCTTTCCGATTTTACCGCCGGCTTTCAACTCCGCCACCCGCGCCAACATCGCCCGGGTTCCCTCGATTCCCTCCAGGGCAATCACCCGATTGTCCGACGCGACAACCGCCTGGCCGATGTCCAGTTTCCCAAGCTGACGGGCAGCCTGCACGGCGAGCGAAAGGGCCGCAACCTCTTCGCTTCGTGGCGCCCTATGGCCCAGCGGCCCCGACGGCGCCAACAGGCGTGGCGCGATTTCCTGAACGGCCAGAATTTCAAAGCCTTCGCGCTCGAGATAGCGGGTGAGAGTCCGCAACAGCCTGTCGTCGCCGCCGCGCACGATCCGCAGCGCCGCGGGAAGCCGCAGCAAGGTCCGGACGCTTGGCAGCAGCGAGCGAAAATCCGGTCGCTTGGACACGGTTCCGCAATAGACCAGACGACGAACGCCGCTCGTTGTCATACAGGCGATCGCGTCGCCCGTGCGGCCCCATGCAAATGCACCGCCGTCAAATCCGCTCCAGTCGTCGCCGATGCCGTCACCGATCCGCACGACGACTGGCCGCCAGCCCGCGGCGCGAGCAGCCTCGGCGACGATCCGGGGCAGCGAGCCGCCGCCGGCGACGATCCCCAGAGCCTCGCCGGGGTGATCCGGGCTCACGGCCTATGCCGACTGCGTGTTACGGGGGAAACAAAGGGCCCGGTCGCCGCCGGCGCGGATAAAACCAAGCAAATCCTGCACGAGCGGATCGTCCGGAAACTCGGCCTGTACCTCGTCCATGTTCTCCTTGAACGTCAGATCGAAGGAAAACAGCATGCGATAGGCCCGCCGCACATTGCGGATCGCCTCCCGATTGAAGCCAGCGCGCTTCATGCCGATGACATTGAGGCTGGACAGATAGGCGCGATTGCCCAGCACCATTCCGAACGGAATGACGTCACCCTCGACCGCCGCTAGGCCGCCGACATAGGCATGATGGCCGATTCTGGTGAACTGGTGAATTCCCGAGCCGCCGGCGATCGTGGCGAATTCGCCGATCGTGCAATGGCCCGCCAGCATCACATTGTTGATCAAGGTGACATTGCGGCCGAGCACGCAGTCGTGCGCCACATGCGCACCGGTGAAGAAGGCGCAATCGTCGCCGATCGTCGTTTCCGAGCGTCCCTGCACCGTCCCGGCGTTCATCGTCACATGCTCGCGCACGAGACAATTGCGACCGATCACCAGACGGGTGTCTTCGCCCCGGTACTTCAGATGTTGAGGGGCATGGCCGAGCGAGGCGAACGGCCAGATCTGCGCCCCCTCGCCGATGGCCGTATTGCCCCAAAGGACCACATGCGAGCGCAGACGGCTGTTCGCGCCGAGCCTGACCTGTGGGCCGATGTGGCAAAATGGCCCGATCTCACAGCCATCGCCGATCTCGGCGCCGTCTTCGATGACGGCAGTCGGATGAATCATCGTGGAACTCATGATTCAGGACGCGTCGCGCGGCACCAGCATCGCGCTGACCCTCGCCTCCGCGACCTTGGCGCCATCCACCTTGGCGATGCAGTCGAACTTCCAGATGTTGGCCCGCTTCTTCGTCTGGGTAACGTGATATTCGAGCCGATCGCCAGGAACCACGGGTTTGCGGAACTTGGCGTTGTCGATGGTCATGAAATAGACGAGCTGCGGTGTGCCGGTGCCGGCTGCGCGGGTACAAATCGCGCCCGCGGTCTGCGCCATGCCTTCGATGATGAGGACGCCGGGCATCACCGGCATCGACGGGAAATGCCCGAGAAAATGCGGCTCGTTCGCGGTCACGTTCTTGATGCCGACGGCCCGCATGTCACCCTCGATATCGATGATGCGGTCCACCATCAGAAAGGGGTAGCGGTGCGGCAGGAGTTCAAGGATTTGCTGGATGTCGGCGCTGCCTAGCACCGTCGACTCGTCACTCATCGTTTTTCCTTGGCGAACGCCGTTTCTTGGCAAGTTCGGATAGAAGCGTCATTTCGCGAAACCATTCGCGGACGGGTTTGGCCGGCGTCCCGCCCCAGCGGGCGCCCGCAGGGACGTCGCCGGCAACCGACGATACCGCCGCGATCTGGGCGCCATCACCGATCGTCAAATGGCCGTTGATCGCGGTTTGACCACCAATCATGACGCCATCTCCGATCGTCGTGCTGCCGGATATTGCGACCTGCGCGACAATCGCACAATGACGCCCGATCGTGACGTTGTGGCCGATTTGGACCTGATTGTCGATTTTCGTCCCCTCGCCGATGACCGTGTCACGGATCGCTCCACGATCGACCGCGGTATTGGCTCCGATCTCGACGTCATCCTGGATAATCACTCGGCCGATCTGGACCGATTTCCGCAAGCCCGCCGGTCCAGCCGCGTAGCCAAACCCATCCTGGCCGACACGAACGCCCGGGTGGAGTATCACCCGATTACCCAGCAAAGCGTGAGTCACACAGACGCCGGGACCGATCCGACTGGAGCGGCCGATCCGGCAGCCGGCACCGATAATCGCTCCCGCTCCCACCAGCGTATCGCGCCCAATGGCAACGTGCGGTCCAATCACCGCGAAGGCCTCGACCGTCACGCCATCCTCGATCCGCGCAGTCGGATGGATATCCGCGCGCGGCGAAAGTCCACTTTGGCCGCTGGCTGCCGTCGGCGCGACGGCGAGCGGAAACAGAGCCTGCCCCGCCGCAGCGAAGGCGCTCTGGACATCCTTGGCGATCAGCGCGCCAACCTGAGGAGGAATCAGCCGGAGATTTTTTTGGTCGACGACCACGCAAGCAGCGGCGGTTGTCGCCAGGTCATCCGCATAGCGCACGTTGTCGAAGAAGGAGAGGTCGTCGGAGCCGGCCTCGGTCAGCGGAGCAATGCCACTGACGGTGCGCTCGGGATCCACGCCGTTGGCCAGCGTGGCCCCTGCCATCTCGGCAAGCTCGCCCAAAGCGAGGCCATTGCCACGCGGAAAGAAAATTGAATCAGGCATCGACAACGGCATTGAGGTCGACATCGCCGACCTCAATTCCCTTCCGATTAAAAGCGGGACGAGAACCCGAAGGAGAACTCCTGCAGTTCGTCGAAGTCTTCCTTGACGAACGGATGGGCATAGTTGACCCGAAGCGGGCCAAACGGCGACGCCCAGATCAGTCCAACACCCGCGGAGGCCCTCAGCGCCGCGTCTGTTCCAATGACGCCCGGAGCGCCCTCGAACTCAGACCCCCAGAGCGATCCCGCGTCCGCAAAGACCGCGCCACGGAACCCGTAGTCGCGAGAAATCAACGGTAATGGGAAGGTCGCTTCGGCGGACGCGTTCGCGTAGTTCGTGCCGCCGATCGACACGCCGTTCTGGCGGGGGCCGATGCCCTTGTAGTCGAAGCCGCGGACGACGTCCTGACCCTTGAAGAAGTTGTCGAAGACCCGCAGGTCGTCACCGCCGAGGGTGGAGACGTTTCCGCCCGCCGAGCTCAACTGGCCGATGACGTCGTACTCTTCGTTGAGAAGCTTGAAATAGGTCGCCTTGCCGGTAGTCTTGATGAAATTCGCATCGCCGCCGATGCCTGCGAATTCCTGCCCGCCCTGGATGAAGAAACCCTCACGCGGGTCGCCGGCATTATCGAGGGTGTTGTAGGTCAGCGAATAGGAAATCGACGACGTGAGATAGGGGCTGTCGCAGATCGCCTGATTGATGATCGGCGACTTGGTGTAGTTCGGGGCCGTGGATGGCGTCGTCGTGCCGAAGTTGAACTGATTGCCGACCGGATTGGGAACGGCGCAGGTGCTGCGCGTGGTGACATATCCGGCCGTGCCCGGAGAGACGCCGGCCGCGTCAGGGATCGAGAAGCCGTTGTTGTCGCCGAATTCTTCCTGCTTCAAGTTGTAGGCGATCTGCGCCGTCAGGTTCTCGGTGATCGGTGCCGCCAGGCGCACGTCGCCGCCGGTCCGAACCGAATCATAGTCACCCGAGGTGCTCTCACTACGATAGACATCGAATCCCGCCGCCAGGCGTCGACCCAGGAAATACGGCTCGGTGAAGGACAGGCTGTAGTTCCGCGTGTCCTTTCCGAACCCGGCGGATACCTTGATGAACTGGCCGCGACCGAGGAAGTTTCGCTCGGTGACGCCGACTTCCGCAACCGGCCCCGCATTCTCGCCGCCGGTCGTGTAGCCACCGCCGAGCGAGAGCTCGCCCGTGGCCTTTTCCACCACATCGACGATGACGATCACCCGATCCGGCTCCGCGCCGGGGGCCGTCGAGATCGAAACCTTCTCGAAGAACTTCAAATCCTCCAGCCGCTGCTTGGCGCGCTGAATCAGGACCTGGTTGAAGGCATCGCCTTCGGAAACGTCGAACTCGCGCCGGATCACGTAGTCGCGGGTCTTGGTGTTACCGCGAATTTCGAGCCGCTCAACATAGGCGCGCGGACCTTGGTCAATCACGTAATTGATCGCGATGGTTCGATTGGTGAAATCACGGTCGCCGCGCGGTGTGACCTGGGCGAAGGCAAAGCCGGCGTTGGCCATGCTGTTCGTCAGATTGACCAGCGACTCCTCGACATCCTTGGCGCTGTAGACCTCGCCCGGACGGGTTTCCAGTTCGCTGTAGAGCGCCTCGGAATCGATTCCCGGGATGGTGCTGTCGATCGCCACATTGCCGAAGGCGTAACGCTCCCCTTCGTCCACGGTGATCGTGATGAAGTAGGAATTCTGGGTTTCGTCGAGCTCGGCCACCGACGAGATGACACGGAAGTCGGCGTAGCCCCGATTGAAATAGAAGCGCCGCAGCGTCTCCTCGTCGGTGCGCAGACGATCCTCATCATAAATGTCGTCGCGCTGGATGAAGCTGAGCAGCCCGGATTCGCGCAGGGCGATGGTCTGCTTCAAGCGGCTGTCGCTGAAGGCGTTGTTGCCGACGATGCTGATCGAGGCGATCTTCGTGCGGTCGCCTTCCTGGATATTATAGATAACGTTGACGCGGTTCTCGCCGACCTGCTGCGTGGTGACGCTGACCACCGCATCGCTGCGACCGATGCTAGTGTAAGCCCCGCTGATCGCCTCGACGTCCGCCTGCGCCGTGGCGGACGAATAGGCTCCGCGCGGCTGGGTCTGAACCGCAGCCATAAGCTGCTCGTCCTTAATCTTGGAATTGCCCTGGAAAAGAACCTGATTGACGATCTGATTCTCGTCGACTTGGACGACGAGCGTGCCACCCGATTGGCTGACGCGAACGTCGGAGAACAATCCTGTCGCAAAGAGGCGACGAAGGACCTCGTCCTGTTCGGCCTCGCTGACGTTCTGGCCGGGCCGGATCTGCGTGAAGCTGCGAACCGTGTCCGCCTCGACCCGACTGTTCCCCCTCACCTCGATGCGGTTGACCACAGCCGCCTCGACGGCCGTGGTGACGGCAAGCTGAGCACCCAAGGTCGTCGCGGCGAGAACGGTCGAGGACAGGACGACCGCCGAAGCGGCGCGTAAGATTTTCGTTCCAGCCATCATGGGTTCAACCACCTT
Source organism: Aurantimonas sp. C2-5-R2 (assembly GCF_036549495.1). Taxonomy (NCBI): domain Bacteria; kingdom Pseudomonadati; phylum Pseudomonadota; class Alphaproteobacteria; order Hyphomicrobiales; family Aurantimonadaceae; genus Aurantimonas; species Aurantimonas sp. C2-5-R2. Next base: position 23,490 of record NZ_JAZHLJ010000041.1, on the reverse strand, counting down.
CTTGTCATTGTGTCGAAGCGCCAAGGGAACAGCACGCGTCAACGCCTTGTACCGGCTTTCGGAATTCATTCAAGCAACCTGGACCGAGTCCATTGAGGAATTGGAAACCCGTTGCAACGCAGCCACGGACACCGCCGCGATAGTTGATGTTTTGCAACCCCAGGCCCCCGTCCCGACTCGCCATTCTCAGACCAAGCCGGAAATATCGTTCCAAAATGCAAATACCATAAGCAGCATTACCAGTGCGAGCCCGATTCGGAACCCGATTTCCTGCACCCGCTCGCTCAACGGCCTGCCGCGAACGGCCTCATAGGCGTAAAAGAGTAGATGGCCACCGTCCAGCATCGGAATCGGCAGCAGATTCAGCAGGCCGATGGACACCGACAGCAGTGCCGCCAGGTTGAGCAAAGCGCCGAACCCGATCGTCGCCACCTGGCTCGAGACCTGGGCGATACGAATCGGACCGCCAATCTGGTCTGTGCTCTGGCGGCCGGTGATCACCTGACCGATGAAATCGACGGTGCGCTCGGTCACGTACCACGTCTGGGAGACGCCATAGCCAAGCGATTCCAACAAGGACAATTGCTCTAGCCGGAACGACGAGCCGTCATTCGTCGCGACCAGCCCGATCACCGGAACGGTGAAGCTATTGCCGAATCCGTCGGTCTGGGTCTCGCTCTTCGGCGTGACGGTCAGCTCGACTGTCCTGCCTTCGCGCTCGACGGCCATCAGAATCGGCGTATCGGGACGCGCCGACACATAGCGTTGCAGATCGGAGAAATAGCGTATCGGCTCTCCGTCGGCCGAAACGACGCGATCGCCGGGCTGAAACCCGGCTTCCGCGGCGGGCGATTCGGCACGAACGTCGGCCACGACCGGATCGCCGACGACGCGACCATTGACGAAGGCCACGCCGGCGAAAATAACGATGGCGAGAATGAAATTGGCAATCGGACCGGCGGCGACCGTTGCCGCCCGGCGGCTGACGCTCTTGGCCGGAAAGGCCCCGGCTCGCTCGGCCTCGTCCATGCTCGCCAGTGCCTCGTGGTCCGGCACGGAGGCGGCGTTCTCATCACCCAAAAACTTCACATATCCGCCAAGCGGAACCGCCGAGAGCTTCCAGCGGGTTCCGTGGCGGTCATTGAAGCCGATGAGCTCCGGCCCAAACCCGATCGAAAAGGCCAGTGCTTTGATTCCGCACCAGCGCCCGACCAGATAGTGGCCGAGTTCATGGAAGAAGACGATGATCGTGAGGACAAACAGAAACGGGACGACATAGACGAGTCCTCCGCTCCACAGACCGGCCAAACCTCCGGCGAATTCCATCAGGGCATCCTCTTGATTGATCCATGCGGGCGGGCAGCCGCCCACCGCAATGCAACTGTCATAAGCCCCGTATGATCGCGTCGCAATGATGGCCGCGTACGAGATTTCAGCCTCGCGCATCCTTCAGGACCCGATACGAGCCCGTATCGCCCTCAAGAACACGCGGCGATGCCGTAGCCTGTCATCTGTCAGAGCGCGAAGATCCCGTGGGCCGGATTGCCGAAGCCTGCGATCAGAAGGCCGACCAGCCAAGCCGCGCCGATGGCTACGATCAACGCGTCGATTCGATCCATCAGCCCCCCGTGGCCAGGAATGAGCCGGCCGGAATCCTTGACGCCGAAACGCCGCTTGATCCACGATTCGTAAAGGTCTCCCGCTTGGCCAAGCGCCGATAGAACGGCGGCAAGGACCAGGATGAACGGGCTCAACGCGCTACCGATCGACAGAGCGAACAGCGCCCCGAAAAGGCTGCCGGCCACAAGTCCACCGCCCGCACCCGACATTGTCTTCTTGGGTGAGACCATCGGCAAGAGCTTCGGCCCACCAATCGATCGGCCGGTAAAATAGGCGAAGATGTCGGTGGACCACACGACCGCGATGACAAAGCCAAGGGCGGCGAGCCCGGCACTGTCGTCACCGCGCAACATGCCCGGCGCGAGTGCCGCCAAGGCGGAATACAGCAAACCACCGAGAACCCAGTCGGCCTTGCGCTCGTTCCGATCGATAAAGGCGATAAACGCAGCCGCCAGAATCACGACTACCAGTGCCAGGAGATAGAACCGGAAAACGAAGGCGAACAGCGCCACGACCAGCGCGCGCCGCGCGAAGCTGAAGATCGGACCGACGCGCTGAGCCCTTGTCATTCGCGACCACTCGTCGAACACGATGAGCCCGGTCGCGAAACACAAAAGCCGAAATGGCCACCCACCGATGATCGTCAGAGCGAGGACGAGGAGACCGAGGACGACGGCCGAAATCAGCCGCGACCGCAGGTCGGTCCAGCTTCCGGCGCCGAAAAATTGCCGAATCCCTAGCCCCATCAGCTCAGGAAGCGATTTCGCGGGACAGGCCACCGTAGCGACGATCGCGGCTGAAATACTCCTCGATCGCACCCTCGAAGGCTTTGCGGTCGAAATCGGGCCACAGGCAGGGCAGGAACACGAACTCCGAATAGGCGGCCTGCCAGAGCAGGAAATTCGACAATCTGATCTCGCCGCTGGTGCGAATGATCAGATCGGGGTCCGGGATGCCCGCGGTATCGAGATGCGCGTCAAGGTAATCGGGCGTGAGCGCTTCCAGTGGCACCTCTCCCGCCGCGAACTTCTCGGCGATCCGCCGCATCGCGCGCGCCACTTCGTCCCGCGCCCCGTAATTGAAAGCGACAACCAGCGTCTGGCGCTGGTTGTCGCGGGTCAAGCTCTCGGCCTCATCGAGCAGTGCGCGGATGTCGTCCGTCAAATTGTCCCGCGCGCCGATGACGCGCACGCGGACTCCTTCCTTGTGGAGATCCGCAAGGTCGCGGCGGATGAAATGCTTCAACAATCCCATCAACTCGGCGACTTCATCCTGTGGGCGGCGCCAGTTTTCGGACGAGAAGGCGAACAGGGTCAGATACTGGATGCCGAGTTCGCCAGCCGCGCGCACCGCCTCGCGCACCGCCTCGACGCCGCGGCGATGGCCCATGCTGCGCGGCAAGCCGCGCGAATGTGCCCAGCGGCCGTTGCCGTCCATGATAATGGCGACGTGTTGGAGATGCCGCACCGTGATCCCGCCTTTCCCTGTTGGGTTCGCCGCGCGCCCGTCGTTCGGCGCGTTATCGCTTGAGCTTAGACCAGCATGATCTCGGCTTCCTTACCGGAAAGCACCTTGTCGATATCGGAAATGATGTCGTCGGTCATTTTCTGAACCCGGTCCGACATCTGCCGGCTTTCGTCCTGGCCGATATCGCCATCCTTTTCCATCTTCTTCAACACCTCCATGCCGTCCCGACGTACATGGCGGGCCGCAACCTTGGCGCTTTCGGCATATTGATGGGCGACCTTGACCAACTCCTTGCGCCGCTGCTCGTTGAGTTCCGGCAACGGAATACGGAGCGTCGTGCCGTCGGTGACGGGGTTGAGACCGAGATTGCTCTCACGGATCGCCCGCTCGACCTTGCCGACCATCTGCTTGTCCCACACCGATACACTGATCATGCGTGGTTCGGGGACGGAAATGTTGGCCACCTGATTGATCGGCATCTGCGAACCGTAAGCCTCGACGCTGATCGGATCGAGCAGGCTCGGCGAAGCGCGACCCGTCCGAAGGCCGCCGAGATCGCTCTTCAAGCTGGCGACGGCGCCGTCCATGCGGCGCTGCAGTTCGTTGAAATCCATGTCGGCCATCTTGCTTTCCTCTTTCTCGGCTATGCGGGCGTAAAAGAAACTCAGTCCGTGACGATCGTCGCGCGGCCGCCGCCCAACAGAATCCTGGCGAATTCGCCTTTCTCGTGGATGGAGAAGACGACGATCGGAATATGATTTTCGCGCGCCAGAGCAACCGCGGCGACGTCCATGACAGCCAGACCTTTTTGCAGGACGGCGTCATGGGTCAGCCGGTCGTAGCGTACGGCGTCGGGGTCGTGCTTGGGGTCGGCGGAGTAGATACCATCGACTTGCGTAGCCTTGAACAAAGCGTTCGCGCCCATTTCCGCGGCACGCAGGGCGCCAGCGGAATCGGTGGTGAAGAACGGATTGCCGGTGCCGCCGGCGAAGATGACCACGTGGCCCGCGGCCTGATGCGCCAGCGCGGTTCGCTGGGAGAAACTTTCGCAAATCTCGGGCATGGCGATGGCGGACAGGACGATCGTCTCGACACCCATCTTGATGAGCGAGGTCCTGAGCGCCAGGGCGTTGATGACGGTACCCAGCATGCCCATGTGATCGCCCGTCACCCGGTCGCCGCCCTTCGAGGCCACCGCAACGCCACGGAAGATGTTACCGCCGCCGATGACGATGGAAATCTCGACGCCTAAGGCGCGCGCTTCGGCGACGTCGGCGGCGATGCGATCGGCCACTGCGACATCGATGCCAAAGCCTTGGGAACCCATCAGCGCTTCACCGGAGACCTTGAGAAGAACTCGCTGATACCGGACTTCGGTTGTCATCGATCACCTTGCTTGCGTCCGCGGAGAACCTGAAGGCGCAGCGATGAAGACGCGCCGGGCCTCGCCGGAACGAGTATGGGAGACGCCTCGCCGCCGAATGGCAAGGCTCATGGAATTCTTGGCGGCCCCATGAGGCGGGTGCGCCAATTCGAGGATGCGATACAATAAGGGCGCCCGCTTGTGAAGCGGCCGCCCGCCAGACTGCTGAGATACCCCTGGCACTGGCCGGGGGTTTTTGATGCACTTGGCTGTATTGAAGAAACTGGTCCGCGAGCAATCAGCGATCGAGATGGTGACGCTTTCGCCGGTCTCGAAGGAGCGGCAGCTACATGGTACGTCTCCAGCCGGTGCCTCCGCGCGGCCGCCGCCCAGAACATCAAGAAGATCGCGATGGCGCTCACCGCAACGCCGCCCCCCGCATGAGCTGAGCCGACACGCCCAACCGGCGCCGTCTTGCCGGCCCGATCGGACAAACTTCGCAACCCAAACAAAAACCCCGCCGAAATCGGCGGGGTCTGTCAGCACTCTGGCGGGCCTCCATAAGGCCCCCTTTTTCACCAATCCAGAGGGTCGAAAGGAACAATCCTACCGAAGATCCACAGTGCCGATAATCGTCGCCGCGGGGGCCTGCTCGGGGAGTTCCGCGGTGGCGTAGCTGGCGGTCAGAATTCCGAAAGCAGCGGTCGCGCCCAGGAGCGTGAGCAGGGTTCTGCGCATGGAAGGCCGTCCCGACGAGTTGTTCATGGTGATTGCATCATTCATCGAACTAGTTTCTTCCGCGTAAATTTTGCTACATTCGCGTGGGTTGCCCACAGTCTTGGAAACAAAAGTCTCCAAGCCGCGATTGGTTGCCTCGGTTTCGACGAATTTTCTTCCGCATAGCGGCCGGCCCCCCTATCGCACGGGTTTGCGGGGCTTTCGATGGCAATTGCGCCACAGTTCCAAAATTCGGCCATCGCATGGTTAATGACTGCGACCGGAATTACCCATCTCCGAAACCGGGTTTCACGTGGCGAGGCCAAGTTGCTTTAGGCTCCGAACCATGGCGGCGATGGCCTCACCCGGTGGGCGGAAATCGATTCCGAGCGTTTGTTCGGCGGCCTTCGTCGCGAGAGTTTTCCGGCGCCCGAGTTCGGGCACGGCCGCGCGGGCTTGTGCGGCGAAGACGGCGATCGTGCGCACCAGAAAATCCGGCAGCACCAGCTTGGGCATCCGGCTGCCGGCGGACGGGTCGGCGAGCGCGATCGCCTGACCGATCTCCATCATCGACAATGAGCCGCCGCACAGAATGAACCGTCGTCCCGCCGCATCGGGTACGGTCATGGCCTGGAGATGAGCGCGGGCGACGTCGCGAACATCGACGATGCCGAAGGTGATGTCCGGCACGGCCGGGAGCCGCCCCATGAGCATCGTCCGAATCAGGTCCGCCGAGGTGCCCGTCTCCCGATCGAGCAGCGGACCGAGTACGAAGGCGGGGTTGACGACGGCGAGTTCCGGGCCGCCCGCCTCGACGGCCTTCCAGGCCGCCCTTTCGGCTTCCGTCTTCGAGACCGCATAATCGGAAATGTCCGAACTTTCGACATTGGACCAGTCCGCTTCCGAATAGTGCGCCCCTCGCTTTGCGCCGTGGCCGTAATAGATCGCTGCCACCGAGGAGGTCAGAACAATTCGCTCGACGCCCGCCCTGGAAGCGGCCTCGACGACACGGAGCGTCCCGCCCCTGGCGATTGGCACCAACGCATATCTATCCTTGGATTGCCTCGCGGGAAACGGCGAGGCCGTATGCACGACGAAGCGGCATCCGGCCACAGCGGCATCCCAGCCGTTATCTTGGGTCAGATCCGCCTCGACGAATTCCAGCCGGTCGACAGCCCTTCCGGCCTTTTCCAGCGTGTCCCGGACGAACGCGGCCTTGCCAGCGGAGCGCACGGTCCCCCTCTCACCCGATAGCCCGCCGCCAGCAACTCCAGGGCGACCTGCTTGGCAATGAAACCGGAAATGCCGGTGAGAAGCACGAGATCGGACATGCGTTTTCCGCCTTGGAGCCGTGAAAAAACTTGCGAAAAATTATGGTTTCAGATTACAACTAAACGCAGTGACATGCGGATCTTCGAGAAATCGGGAAAATTGTCGCCGCGAAAAAGAAGGAACTGCAACAAATTCGACCTAATAGTATGCCTCACTGACTTAGGAGTGTACCCTCTCATGACCGCGGATCCGAGCTGGACCTTGCATGGGCTACAGATCGAAATTCTGGACGCCATGGCTGCGGCCGGGGAGTTCGAAGCAGTCCTTACTCTCCTCTGCCGTCGGGTTGAGGCGCTCACACCCGACATTGCGTGCTCGATCATAGCCGTAAACGAGAAACAACGCCTGCGTTCGAATGCGGGTCCCTCGCTTCCGACACAATATCGGGACCTCCTTGCTCGTCTACCCGACGACTGGTTAGACCGAACCGAATTCGTCACCGGCGGCAATCCGGCACGCGATCCCGAGGAAACGACGAACGTCAGGCCGCGGCCCCCATCCGAGCTGGCGTTGCCCAGCGGCTGGGCGGCATCATGGTCAAGCGCTGTCAAAGCGCCCACGGGCCAACTTGTCGCTCTTTTCACAATGTACTTTCACACCGAGCGCAGCCCATCCCGACAGGAGCGGATGGTCGCCGAAACCTGCGTTCGTCTCTTGAGGATCGGAATCGATCGGTGGCACCTGCAGCAGAGAAATCAACAGCTGAGACGTTACGATCAACTGACGAACCTGCAGAACCGCCGCCGCTTCAATGCCGTCATCGAGAGCAAGGTGGCCGATGAGTCCAGATCTTTCGCCCTGCTCCTCGTCGAGATCGAACACCTCAAGACGATCAATCACACAATGGGGCATGTCGTCGGCGACCAAGTCCTTCGAGAGGTTGCAGCCCGATTGGAGCGGGTGGCGTCGATCTCGGCCTCGACCTTCCGGATTGGCGGCGATGAGTTTGCAGTCCTCGCCGACGACATTGCCGATCACGCCGAGTTGCGCGATTTCGCTTCGCGCATTTTGGACGCCATGCACGACCCGTTTCAATGCCGCGGCAACACGATTGCACCTCAGGTGACCATTGGCGGAGTCGTCCGAGAAATGGATGGGGACAGCCCCGATCTCCTACATCAGAACGCCGATTTCGCCCTCTTGCATGCCAAGGAAACCCACCGTGGCGGTTACGTGGCGTTTGAACCGGGGCTACGAACCTCGGTCATGCGACGAACTGAAACCATTCGCGAGATCGCCCTCGCCCTTACCGAGCACCGGATCGTGACTTACTATCAGCCCATCGTGCGGCTGGACACCGAGCAGATCGTCGGTCTCGAGGCCTTGGCGCGGCTGCGAACCAAGGATGGCCGCATCGCGTCTGCCGGCGAATTCGCGGACGCGTTCACCGATCCCCACGTCGCCGACCGACTGACCAACCAAATGCTGTCTCAGGTCGCGGCCGATATCCGGACGTGGCTCGACGACGGCATCCCCTTCCAGCATGTCGGCGTGAACCTCGCGATGTCCGATTTTCGGCACAGAAACCTCGATCAAACCATCTGCGCCGCCTTCGATGCCCAACAGGTTTCGTTGCAGCATCTGGTCTTGGAAGTTACCGAAACGGTTTTCATGGACGGCCCTAACCACGATGTCGCGAGAGCGGTGACACGTCTTAGAGACAAGGGGATGCTTGTCGCCCTCGACGACTTCGGCACCGGTTTCGCCTCGCTGACCCACCTTCTCAGTTTCCCGGTGGACGTCATCAAGATCGACAAGAGTTTCATCGACCGCCTCCTGACCGACGCCCCCAGCCGTGTCATCGTCGAAGCTCTGATCGATATCTCCGCTAAGCTGGGCATGAGGACAGTCGCCGAGGGAATCGAGTGTGCTGCTCAGGCGAAACGGCTCTCGGAGCTCGGATGCCGCCTCGGCCAAGGGTTCCATTTCGCTCGGCCTGCCGACCGCTGCACGCACGACGGCTCTCTTGCAGCAGAGGGCACAACGTGACCACCAGGGTCAATCGCCGGCGTGATATGACAACGGCCGACCACCCCGCCAAGGCGATTTGCCGTCGGGACTCGCGTCACAGGACTATACGTTGCTGCTTGAAGAACCTAATCGCAAGTCGCGAAATGCGGCCGACGCCACGCACGAAAAAGGGGCCACGCGGGCCCCTTCGTCATTCTGTCATGGCGTCGATCCGAGGATCAGGCGGCGTCTTCCTGCTCGCCTTCGGCCTCGATCCGCTCACGATCGATCGCGCCGCGAGCCTCGGGATCGCGATCGACGAACTCGATAACCGCCAGCGGAGCGTTGTCGCCGCGGCGGAAACCGGCCTTGAGAACGCGGGTATAGCCGCCGTTGCGATCAGCATAGCGGGTCGCCAGCGTATCGAACAGCTTGGCGATGACGGAGCCGTCGCGGACCTTCGACAGCGCCTGGCGACGGGCATGAAGATCGCCGCGCTTGCCCAGCGTAATCATCTTCTCGATGATCGGGCGCAGTTCCTTTGCCTTCGGCAGGGTTGTGACGATCTGCTCGTGCATGATCAGCGACGCCGACATGTTGGCGAACATCGCTTTACGGTGACTGGCGGTACGGTTGAGTTTCCGGCCGCGCTTGGCGTGACGCATGGGGTTTTCCTCAGAGAAATATGCCGACGCCTTGGCGCCGGAGGTCGGGATCTTTGCGTCCCTGCCGTCGATGCGACAGGCCGCCGTTCCTTTGAATCATTGCAGTGGCGCCCGGCCGCGTCTGCGGCCGGGCGCGCGTCGTCCTAGTACTGGTCTTCGTAACGCTTGGCGAGATCGTCGATGTTCTCCGGCGGCCAATCGGTGACTTCCATGCCGAGATGCAGCCCCATCGAGGCGAGCACTTCCTTGATCTCGTTCAGCGACTTGCGGCCGAAATTCGGCGTCCGCAACATCTCCGCTTCGGTCTTCTGGATCAAATCGCCGATATAGACGATGTTGTCGTTCTTCAGGCAATTGGCCGAGCGAACCGAAAGCTCCAACTCGTCGACCTTCTTCAGCAGCGCCGGATTGAAGGCCAGTTCGGCCATCTGCTCCTCGGCGGCCCCGGCCGCGCCGCGCTGGTCACGCTGCGGCTCTTCGAAGTTGACGAAGACAGACAGCTGATCCTGGAGAATGCGCGCGGCATAGGCCACCGCGTCCTCACCGGTGATCGAGCCGTCGGTCTCGATCTGCATGGTCAGCTTGTCCTTGTTGAGGTCCTGCCCCTCGCGGGTGGCCTCGACCTTGTAGGACACCTTCTTGACCGGCGAAAACAGCGAGTCGACCGGGATCAGGCCGATCGGCGCATCTTCCGCCCGATTCTGGTCGGCAGGAACATAACCCTTGCCGGTGTTGACCGTAAATTCCATGCGGATTTCCGCGCCCTCGTCGAGGGTGCAGATCTCATGCTCGGGATTGAGAACCTCGATATCGCCTACCGTCTGGATGTCGCCAGCGCGTACGACGCCAGGGCCCTGCTTGCGCACGACCATGCGCTTCGGTCCCTCGCCCTGCATACCGATGCAGATTTCCTTGATGTTGAGGACGATGTCCGTGACATCCTCCCGCACGCCCGGGATCGACGAAAACTCGTGCAATACGCCGTCGATCTGGACCGCGGTGATCGCCGCTCCCTGGAGCGCCGAGAGCAGGACGCGGCGCAGCGCGTTGCCGAGGGTAAGCCCGAAGCCGCGCTCAAGCGGCTCTGCCGTCAGCGATGCCTTGACACGGCTGCCGCCGCTCTTGAACACCACCTGGTTGGGCTTGGTAAGGTCTTGCCAGTTGCTAGCAATCATGACGGATGCCTTTCAGTTTCCTCGCCACCATCCAATCGTGGCGATAGGTCTGATAACGGAGGGTGAAACCCCTCCTGTCGGCCGCACGCCGCCCCCTAAAAGGACGCGGCGGAAAGCATCAAACGCGGCGCTTCTTGCGCGGACGCACGCCGTTATGCGGGATCGGCGTCACGTCCCGAATCGACGTGATCGTGAAGCCGGCTGCCTGCAGTGCGCGCAACGCGGACTCGCGCCCGGAACCTGGTCCGCACACCTCGACCTCGAGGGTCCGCATGCCGTGCTCCTGCGCCTTCTTGGCAGCGTCTTCCGCGGCAACCTGCGCGGCGAACGGCGTCGACTTGCGCGAGCCCTTGAAGCCCTGAGCGCCAGCCGACGACCAGGCAATCGCGTTGCCCTGCGCGTCGGTGATCGTGATCAGCGTGTTGTTGAAGGTCGAACTCACATGGGCGACGCCCGAAATGATGTTCTTGCGCTCGCGGCGACGAACGCGTTGTGCTTCCTTGGCCATTTAATAAGTCCTGTTTGATATCCACACCGCCGTAATGCCGGCGGCTACACCAACAGCGCGCCCAGAGGGCGCGCCGTGTAAAAATTACTTCTTCTTGCCTGCGATCGCCTTCGCGGGACCCTTGCGGGTACGGGCGTTGGTATGGGTCCGCTGACCGCGAACCGGCAGGCTGCGACGATGCCGCAGGCCGCGATAGCAGCCAAGGTCCATCAGACGCTTGATGTTCATCGCCGTCTCGCGGCGCAGATCGCCCTCGACCTGATAGTCGCGGTCGATGATCTCGCGAATCTGCAGCACTTCACCGTCGGTCAGATCATTGACCCGGCGCTCATCGCCGAGATTGACCTTCTGCACGATCTCCTTGGCGAAGGTCGAACCGATGCCATGGATGTACTGCAGCGCGATGACGACGCGCTTGTTGCTCGGGATGTTGACGCCAGCGATACGGGCCACGTCGATACTCCTAGATTTAGATGGGCAGGGAGCCCGTCTCATGCAAGATGAGAGCCCTACGGCCGAAAACGACCGAAGCTGGCCCTCGAACGAAGGCCTGCGCCGATCGCAAAGGATTCGCGAATAGGCGCAGGCTATAGAGCAACGGGGCTTGACAAGTCAACCGCCCGCTTGTCCAGCGCGATACCCGCCTGATGCGGGTTCGGCGCTGAGAACGGTTTCGATACTCGCGGTCACGACATCGATCGGCTGCATGCCATCGACCCCGCGCAGCGTACCTTTGCAGTGATAGTAGCCGACGAGCGGCGAGGTATCTCTGTAATAGGAGCGAAGGCGCGTCCGCATCGTTTCCGCGTTGTCGTCCGGACGGCGCTTGAACTCGGTGGACCCGCAAACATCGCAGACCCCCGCGACCTTCGGCTGCTTGTCTTCGTCGTGATAGACCGCGCCACAGTTGGCGCAGGAAAAACGGCCCGAAACCCGCTTCACCAGAATGTCGTCATCGACCTTGATTTCGACGACGTGGTCGAGCGCGAGACCCTTGTTCTCGAGCATCGCCTCGACCGCATCCGCCTGATTCAGCGTGCGCGGATAGCCGTCGAGAATGAAACCATTGGCGCAGTCGACCTGATCGATCCGTTCGGACACGATCGCATTGACGATATCGTCCGACACCAGATTCCCGGCATCCATGACGGCCTTCGCCTTCAGGCCGATTTCACTCTGGGCGGTGACGGCCGCCCGCAACATGTCCCCGGTCGAAAGCTGCGGAATCCCGTGCCGCTCGATCAACCTCTGTGCCTGGGTGCCCTTCCCGGCTCCCGGTGGCCCGAGCAGTATGAGTCTCATCTGGCTCCCCGTCTCCCACCTCTGAGCTTCGACTTCTTGACGAGGCCCTCGTACTGGTGCGCCAGAAGATGCCCCTGCACCTGAGCGACCGTATCCATCGTCACGCTAACCACAATCAGCAGCGACGTACCGCCCAGATAGAACGGCACCCCCACGGCCGAAATCAGGAATTCCGGCAAGAGACAGATAAGAACGAGATAGATCGCTCCCACCACCGTGATGCGCGTCAGCACGTAGTCGATATACTCCGCCGTTCGCTCACCCGGCCGAATGCCTGGGACGAAACCGCCATGCTTCTTCAGATTGTCGGCCGTGTCCTTCGGATTGAAGACGACCGCCGTATAGAAGAAGGCGAAGAACGCGATCAAGCTGCCATAGAGAAACATGTGCAGCGGCTGTCCGTTGCCGAGGGACGCGATGATGGTCGTCGCCCAGCCCGGCAGAGCCGACGTGTCGGAAAAATTCGCCATCGTCACCGGCAGCAGCAGCAGCGACGACGCGAAGATCGGCGGAATGACGCCTGCAGTGTTCAGTTTCAATGGCAGGTGCGACGTGTCGCCCTGGAACATGCGGTTGCCGACCTGGCGCTTCGGATACTGAATCAAAAGCCGGCGCTGCGCCCGCTCGAAAAACACGATCACGGCGATCGATACCACCGCGACCAGGATCACGAGGAGAATGATCGCCGTCGACAGCGCCCCGGTCCGGCCGAGCTCCAGGAGGTTGGCGATCGCGGACGGGAGATTGGCGACGATTCCGGCGAAGATGATCAGCGAAATACCGTTGCCGATGCCGCGCGCGGTGATCTGCTCACCGAGCCACATCAGGAACATGGTGCCGCCGACCAGCGTAATGACCGCGGAAATCTGAAAGAATGTGCCAGGGTCGACGACGATCCCCGGCTGCGTCTGCAACCCGACGGCGATGCCATACGCCTGCACGGTCGCCAACAGCACCGTGCCGTAGCGCGTGTACTGGTTGATGATCTTGCGGCCCTGCTCGCCTTCCTTCTTCAGCTGCTCCAACGACGGAATGACCGACGTCATCAGCTGAATGATGATCGAGGCGGAGATATACGGCATGATGCCGAGGGCAAAGATCGCCATTCGCCCGACCGCACCGCCGGAGAACATGTTGAACATGCCCAAAATGCCGGTCGACTGCTGCTGAAACGCCTGCGCCAACGCGTCCGGATTGATGCCCGGCATCGGGATATAGGTCCCGAGGCGATAAACAAGCAGTGCGCCAAGAGTGAACCAGATGCGCTTCTTGAGATCCTCGGCCTTGGCGAAGGCCGAGAAGTTCAAGTTAGCGGCGAGTTGTTCCGCAGCCGATGCCATGTCGAACTTGTCTCCGGGTTGTCCCGCGGGTCAGCAGAAAGACGGTCACGCGCGGTCCGCTTCACTCGAGCGGGGAGAGCAAATCTCTCCCCCCGAGGAAGCACGAGAGATAAACGGCGAGGAAGGCGTGTGCAAGAAGGGCGATTAAGCCCCCGCACCCGCCGTCGTCACCGAACCGCCCGCTTTCTCGACCTTTTCAACCGCCGACTTCGACGCACCGTTGACCGTGATAGAAACCTTCGCCGAGAGATCGCCGTCGCCCAGGAGGCGGATGCCGTCCTTGGAACGGCGCACCACGCCCGCCGCCTTCAACGCGGCGAGATCGATCATGCCCTTGGCGTCCAGCTTGCCGGCGTCGATCGCCTGCTGGATGCGGCCAACTGAGACCACGTTGAAGCTCTTGGCAAAAATATTCGTGAAGCCACGCTTCGGCAGGCGCCGGAAGAGCGGCATCTGACCGCCTTCGAACCCGTTGATGGCGACGCCGGACCGGGACTTCTGACCCTTGACGCCTCGACCACCGGTCTTGCCGCGTCCCGAGCCGATTCCACGACCGACGCGCTGGCGCAAGTGGGTGGCGCCGTCCTTGTCGGAAATCTCGTTAAGTTTCATTTTGTTTCTCCTGGAACTTCGATCCCGGCAACGCGATGCGATGCGTGCGGTCGAGGTTCTGGCAAAGGGATTTGGCTCGTCGCTCGCGCGAAGCTCGTCGCTCCGCGGCGCTCGTCAAGCCTCTTCGACCACACGCACGAGGTGAGCGACCTTGGCGATCATGCCGCGCACCGCGGGAGTATCCTCCAGCGTGCGGCGACGGTGCATCTTGTTCAAGCCAAGACCGACCAGCGTCTGGCGCTGAGCACCAGGGCGGCGGACCGGGCTGCCGGTCTGCTCGACCGTGACCGTGGACCCTGCGGATTTCTTTTCGGCCATCGATTGGCTCCTTCAGTCAAAGCGCGAGAACCTCGAAGGAGGTGCTCGCTTCCAATCAATCTTCGGCCGCCTGAGCGCCGATGACTTCCCGGCGGCGGGCCTGAAGGGTCGAATATTTGATACCCCGACGCGACGCGACATCCTTGGGATGGGTGGCGTTCCGGAGCCCGTCGAAGGTGGCGCGAACCATGTTGTAGGGGTTCGACGATCCCAGCGACTTGGCGACCACGTCATGCATGCCGACCGCCTCGAAGACGGCGCGCATCGGGCCACCGGCGATGATGCCGGTACCGGCCTCGGCGGCGCGCAGGATGACCTTGCCGGCGCCGTGGCGGCCGGTGACGTCATGATGCAGCGTCCGGCCATCGCGCAGTGGCACGAAGATCAGATCGCGCTTGGCGGCTTCCGTCGCCTTGCGGATCGCTTCCGGCACTTCGCGCGCCTTGCCGTGGCCGAAGCCGACGCGGCCCTTCAGATCGCCGACGACGACGAGCGCGGCAAAACCGAATCTGCGGCCGCCCTTCACCACCTTGGCGACGCGGTTGATGTGAACGAGCTTGTCGACGAAACCGTCATCGCGGTCGTCACGTCTGTCGTTACGAGGCGCCATATCCTGTTCCTTATTCTTTTCCGGAGGCGTCTTTTGAAAAGACGGCCGCATTAAGCGGCCGCCGAACGGTCATACGATCCGCCCCAACGAAAACGTCCGGGCGAACCGAGCAGGCCTCAGAAGTTGAGACCGCCCTCGCGCGCCGACTCGGCCAGCGCCTTCACGCGGCCATGATAGACGAACGAGCCGCGATCGAACACGACATCGCTCACCCCGGCTTCCTTCGCGCGGTCGGCGACAAGCTTGCCGACGGCAGCAGCCGCGGCGGTGTCCGCGCCGGTCTTCAGCTCCGAACGCAGCGACGGCTCGAGCGTCGAGGCCGAAGCGAGCGTACGGCCCGCCGCGTCGTCGATGATCTGCGCGTAGATGTTCTTCGAAGAGCGGTGGACGGACAGTCGCGGACGACCGTTCGCCACCTTCTTCAGCGAGCGGCGGATGCGCGAAGCCCGGCGTCGCAGGTTTGCCTTCAAGGTAGCCATAACGAGCCCTACTTCTTCTTGCCTTCTTTGCGAACGATCGTCTCGTTCGCGTATTTCACGCCCTTGCCCTTGTAGGGCTCTGGGCCGCGATAGCCGCGGATTTCAGCCGCGACCTGGCCGACCTGCTGCCGGTCGATACCCGAGATGACGATTTCCGTCGGCTTGGGCACAACAATCTGGATGCCTTCCGGCACCGGATAGAGCACGTCGTGCGAAAAGCCCAGAGCCAACTGGAGATTCTTGCCCTGAAGCGACGCGCGATAGCCAACACCGTTGATTTCGAGCTTCTTTTCGAAGCCCGTCTTCACGCCATTGAGGATGTTCGCGATCATTGTCCGCGACATGCCCCATTTGGAGCGCGCATCCTTGGAATTGTCGCGCGGATCGACTGCCACAGCGCCGTCCTCCATCTTGACCAGCACTTCTTCATTGACGACGAAGGACAGTTCGCCCTTCGGCCCCTTAGCCTTGACCGTCTGCCCCTCGACGGAGGCGGTGACGCCCTCGGGCACGGCGATCGGCTTCTTACCAATACGAGACATTTCGATACCCTGTCCGTTCGTTGCGGGTCGAGGCTGCCGCGTCAGAAGACGCGACAGAGCACCTCGCCGCCGACATTCTGTTCGCGGGCGCTGTGATCGGCCATAACGCCCTTCGGAGTCGAAAGGACGGAGATGCCGAGACCATTGGCGACCTGCGGGATGGTCTTCGCCGAAACGTAGACCCGACGACCGGGCTTGGAAACGCGAGCGATCTCGCGAATGACCGGGCCATTGTCGTAATATTTCAGCTCGATTTCGAAGTCGGACTTGCCGTTCTCGAATTCGGTCTGGGTGTAGCCGCGAATGTAGCCCTCGTCCTTCAGGACATCGAGGACTCGACCGCGCAGTTTCGACGCCGGCGTAGAAACCGTCGTCTTGTTGCGCATGATCGCGTTACGGATGCGGGTCAGCATATCGCCGAGCGGATCAGACAGTGACATGTCGCTACCTCCTTACCAGCTCGACTTCACGATACCGGGGATCTGGCCATTGTTGCCAAGTTCCCGGAGCGCGATGCGGCTCATTTTCAGCTTGCGATAATAGGCGCGCGGACGGCCCGTCACCTCGCAACGATTGCGGATACGTACCTTCGAGCCGTTGCGCGGAAGTTCCGCGAGCTGGAGCTGCGCCTGAAAACGCTCCTCCATGGGAGCGTCGGCATTCTTGGTGATCGCCTTCAGAGCGGCGCGCTTGGCGGCGTATTTCGCCACCAGCTTGATGCGCCGGTTGTTCTGCTCGATCATGCCCTTTTTGGCCATTGTCTCGTCCTTTGCTCGTCTGCCGTTACTGGCGGAAGGGGAAGTTGAACGCCTTCAAAAGCGCTCGGGCTTCCTCGTCGGTCTTCGCCGTCGTACAGACGATGATGTCCATGCCCCACATCTGATCGACCTTGTCGTAGTTGATCTCGGGGAACACGATGTGCTCCTTGACGCCCATCGCGAAATTGCCGCGACCGTCAAAGCTCTTCGGGTTCAGGCCGCGAAAATCACGAACGCGCGGCAGCGCGATCTGGATCAGCCGATCCATGAACTCGTACATTTTATCCTTGCGAAGCGTGACCTTCGCGCCGATCGGCATGCCCTCGCGGACTTTGAATCCGGCAATCGAGTTGCGGGCATGCGTGATGATCGGCTTCTGACCGGCAATCCTTGCCAGGTCCTCGGCCGCCACCGTCGGCTTCTTGGAATCGGCGGTAGCTTCGCCGACGCCCATGTTGATCACGATCTTGTCGACGCGAGGGATCTGCATCTCGTTCTTGTACGAGAACTCTTCCTGCATCGCCTTGCGGACCTCTTCGCGATAGACGCGCTTGAGACGCGGCACGTAAGCGGTTTCCGTATCAGCCATTGATCTGCTCTCCCGAGCGCTTCGCGACACGCACCTTGGTGCCGTCGTCGAGGGTCTTGAAGCCCACGCGCGTCGCCTTGCCGTCCTTCGGGTCAGCGACCGCGATGTTCGACAATTGGATCGGGGCTTCCTTGGTGATGATGCCGGCTTCCTGGGAAGCGGACTGGCGTTGATGGCGCTTGATCATATTGACCCCGCGCACCAGTGCCCGCCCCTCTTTCGGCATCATCTGAATCACTTCACCCGACCGGCCCTTGTCCTTGCCGGCGAGCACGACGACATTGTCGCCCTTGCGGATCTTCTGCATCGTCCGCTCTCCTCTTAAAGAACTTCGGGGGCCAGGGAGACGATCTTCATGTGGCTCTTGGCGCGAAGCTCGCGCGGAACCGGTCCGAAGATACGCGTGCCAAGCGGCTCTTTCTTGTTGTCGATGATGACGGCGGCGTTCCGGTCGAACCGGATGACCGAGCCGTCGGCGCGGCGGATGTCCTTGGCGGTACGCACCACCACGGCCTTCATCACATCGCCCTTTTTCACGCGGCCGCGCGGAATGGCCTCCTTGACGGAAACGACAATGATGTCGCCCACCGAGGCATATTTCCGCTTCGAGCCGCCCAGCACCTTGATGCACATGACACGACGGGCGCCGGAATTATCCGCGACGTCGAGGTTTGTTTGCATCTGAATCATGTCAGGCCGCCTTCAAAACTTGCTGCCGGGACGTGCCGAACCGCACTGTCCCGGCCAATCCATCAACTGGCTGCTGCCACGCCGTTCGAAACGACGATCCAGCTCTTGTCCTTCGAGATCGGCCGGGTCTCCTCGATGGAGACCATATCGCCGACCTTGCACTGGTTGTTCTCGTCGTGCGCCTTGTACTTCTTCGACCGGCGCACGGTCTTTTTGAACAGCGGATGGGTGAAGCGACGCTCCACCAGCACGACCACCGTCTTTTCGTTCTTATCGGAGACCACTGTCCCCTGCAGGATGCGTTTCGGCATATTTCCGTCCTCAGGCCTTGGCCTCGCCCGCCTTATGGCGAGAAATCGTCTTGATGCGCGCGATATCGCGGCGCACCTGGCGCACGCGGGCGGTATTCTCGAGCTGACCCGTGGCACGCTGGAAGCGCAGATTGAACTGCTCCTTCTTCAGCTTGCCGAGCTCATCGGTGAGTTCGTCCTGGGTCATCGCTTTGACGTCGGAAGCTTTCACTTCAAACTCTCCTTACTCGGCAATGCGCTGGATAAAGCGCGTGCGGATCGGCAGCTTTGCCGCACCGAGGCGAAGTGCCTCGCGGGCAGTCACTTCATCGACCCCGTCGATCTCGAAGACCACGCGGCCAGGATGAACGCGCGCCGCCCAATAGTCGACGGAGCCCTTACCCTTACCCATGCGGACTTCAGTAGGCTTCGAGGTCACCGGCAGATCCGGGAAAATCCGGATCCACACGCGCCCCTGGCGCTTCATCTGTCGGGTGATCGCGCGGCGAGCCGCCTCGATCTGGCGAGCGGTCACCCGCTCCGGTTCCATCGCCTTCAGGCCGAAGGCACCGAAGTTGAGGCCGGTTCCGCCCTTTGCGGTACCATGAATGCGTCCCTTGAACGCCTTCCGGTACTTAGTGCGCTTTGGCTGCAGCATCTTAGTTCACTCCGAATTCTGAACGCTCAGGCGTGTTCGCGGCGACGACCGCCACCTTGACTGTCGCCCTCGATCTGCCGGCGTTCGGACGCCATTGGATCGTGCTCGAGAATCTCGCCCTTGAAGATCCAGACCTTGACGCCGCAAATGCCATAGGCAGTCTTCGCCTCGGCGGTGCCATAGTCGATGTCGGCGCGCAGCGTGTGCAACGGCACACGGCCTTCGCGATACCACTCCGTCCGCGCGATTTCCGCGCCACCGAGACGGCCACCGCAATTGATGCGGATGCCCTCGGCGCCGAGGCGCATCGCCGACTGGACGGCGCGCTTCATGGCGCGGCGGAACGCCACGCGGCGCTCCAGCTGCTGGGCGATCGACTGCGCGACCAGGGTCGCATCCGTCTCGGGCTTGCGCACCTCGACGATGTTGATGTGCGTCTCGGCGTTGGTCATCGAGGCGAGCTTCTTGCGAAGCTTCTCGATGTCCGCGCCCTTCTTGCCGATGACGATGCCCGGACGCGCCGAATGGATCGTGATCCGGCACTTCTTGTGCGGACGCTCGATGACAATCTTGGAGATCGCGGCCTGCTTCAGCTCTTCGAGCAGATAGCGGCGGATCTTCAGATCCTCGTGGAGCAACTGGCCATATTCGCCGGTGTTGGCGAACCAACGCGAATCCCAGGTGCGGTTGATGCCGAGCCGAAAGCCGGTCGGATTGATTTTCTGACCCATTACGCGGCCTCCTCGAGTTCGGCGATCTCGCGCACGACGATCGTCAGATGCGAGAACGGCTTCTCGACCCGGCTCGCCCGACCGCGACCGCGGGCATGGAAACGCTTCATCGTGATCGACTTGCCCACATAGGCCTCGGCGACGATCAGCGAATCGACGTCGAGATCATGATTGTTCTCGGCGTTGGCGATGGCGCTTTCCAGCGTCTTCTTTACCGTCTCGGCGATCCGCTTGCGCGAGAAGGTCAGGTCTGCCAACGCGGCGCCGACCTTCTTGCCGCGGATCAGCTGCGCGACGAGATTGAGCTTCTGCGGGCTGACACGGATCGTCCGGGCAACAGCCTTCGCCTCGTTATCCTTCAGCCGACGTTCGGCTTTGGCCTTGCCCATCGTTATTTCCTCTTCGCCTTCTTGTCGGCGCCGTGGCCATAATAGGTCCGGGTTGGAGCGAACTCGCCGAACTTGTGCCCGACCATGTCCTCGTTCACCGACACGGGAATGTGCTTGGACCCATTGTAGACGCCGAAGGTCTGGCCGACGAACTGCGGCAGGATCGTCGAACGACGGCTCCAGATCTTGATCACATCGTTGCGGCCGCTCGCGCGCCCCTTCTCGGCTTTCTTGAGAAGGTAGCCATCGACGAACGGACCCTTCCAGACGGAACGTGTCATGAAAAAATCCTCTTACTTCTTACGCTGATGACGCGAGCGCATGATGAACTTGTCGGTCGCCTTGTTCTGGCGGGTCCGCTTGCCCTTCGTCGGCTTGCCCCAGGGCGATACCGGATGGCGTCCACCGGATGTCCGGCCTTCACCACCGCCATGCGGGTGGTCGACCGGGTTCATGGCGACACCGCGGACATGCGGACGACGACCCAGCCAGCGCGAACGACCAGCCTTGCCGAGGTTGATGTTCGAATGATCCGGGTTGGACACCGCGCCGACCGTGGCGAAACACGACGACGGCACCAGCCGTTGCTCGCCCGAATTCAGGCGAAGGATCGCAAGGCCGGAGTCGCGGCCGACGAGCTGAGCGTAAGACCCGGCGGAGCGCGCGATCTGACCGCCCTTTTCCGGCTTCATCTCGACATTGTGGACGATGGTTCCGACCGGCATCGCCGACAGCGGCATCGCGTTGCCCGGCTTGACGTCGACGCCCGTGAGCCCAGCAATCACCTTGTCGCCCGCGGCAAGCCGCTGCGGCGCCAGGATGTAGGCGACCTGCCCGTCCTCATACTTGACCAGCGCGATGAACGCGGTGCGGTTTGGATCATACTCGATCCGCTCGACCGTCGCCCACATGTCGAGCTTGCGGCGCTTGAAGTCGATCATGCGGTAGGTCCGCTTATGACCACCACCTTGATAGCGCGCGGTTACCCGACCCGTGTTGTTGCGTCCGCCCTTTTGAGTCAGCCCCTGGGTGAGCTGCTTGACAGGCTTGCCCTTCCACAGACCCGAGCGATCGACGATGACCAGCTGGCGCTGGCTCGGCGTGTTCGGTTTGAAATTCTTTAGTGCCATTGCCTAAGCTCCTCCGGTCCCGATCAAAGACCGGTCGAGACGTCGATGGACTGGCCTTCGGCCAGCGTCACGACGGCTTTTTTCTGATCGCTCTGGCGGCCGATACGGCCACGGAAGCGCTTGACCTTGCCCTTGCGGACCAGCGTGTTGACGGCGGTGACCTTCACCCCGAACAGCGCCTCGACAGCCGCCTTGATGTCCGGCTTGGTCGCGGTGCGCGGCACGTTGAAGACAACCTGGTTGGATTCCGAAAGAAGCGTCGACTTCTCGGTGATCACCGGGCTCGTGATGACGTCGTAATGGCGAAGATCGCTCACTTGAACCGCTCCTCCAGAGCCTCGACCGCAGCCTTAGACAGAACCAGCGTCTGGCGGCGGAGAATGTCGTAGACGTTAATGCCCTGGATCGGCAGCACGTCGATATTCGGAATGTTGCGGGCCGAGCGCGAGAAATTCGTGTCCAGCTCGGCGCCGCCGATGATCAGTGCGTTGGAAAGGCCGAGACCGGCGAAGCTCTTGATCATCGCCTTGGTCTTGGCTTCCGACGACTTCAGCTCGTCGACGACGATGAGGCCGCCCGATTTCGCCTTGGCCGAAAGCGCATGCTTGAGTGCCAGCGCCCGGACCTTCTTGGGAAGGTCATGAGCATGGCTGCGCGAGGTCGGGCCATGGGCCTTGCCGCCGCCGCGGAACTGCGGCGCGCGCGCCGAGCCGTGACGAGCCCGACCCGTGCCCTTCTGGCGATACAGCTTGGCACCGGTGCGCGCGATGTCCGCGCGTCCGAGCGTCTGATGCGTACCCTGCTGGCGCTTGGCCAACTGCCAGCGAACCATTCGCTGCAGGATGTCCTCGCGTGGCTCGAGACCGAAGATCTCGTCCGCCAGCGTAACCGTGCCAGCGTCCTTGCCATCGAGGCTCTTGATCGTAATGTCCATTATTCCGCTCCCTCGGAAGCGTCCGCGGTTTCCGCGGCGGCGCCATCGTTGGCGGCCGAACGCAGCGCGGCCGGCTTCGGCGCGTTGTCGGGCAGCGAAGCCTTGACGGCATCGCGAATTTCGATCCAGCCGCCCTTCGAACCCGGAACCGCGCCTCGGATCAGGATCAGGCCCTTGTCGAGATCGGTGCGCACCACTTCGAGATTCTGCGTGGTGACGCGAACCTGTCCCATGTGCCCGGCCATCTTCTTGTTCTTGAAGACCTTGCCCGGATCCTGACGCTGACCGGTCGAACCATGCGAACGGTGCGAGACCGAGACGCCGTGGGTGGCGCGCAGTCCGCCGAAATTATGACGCTTCATCGCGCCGGCAAAACCCTTACCGATCGAGGTTCCGGTCACGTCGACCATCTGCCCCGGAACGAAATGCTCGGCCGTAATCTCGGCGCCGACGTCGATCATGTTGTCGTCCGAAACGCGAAACTCGACGAGCTTGCGCTTCGGCTCGACCGAAGCCTGGGCGAACACGCCACGCATAGGCTTCGTCGTATTCTTGACCTTGGCGAGGCCAGCGCCGACCTGAACGGCGGTGTAGCCGTTCTTTTCCTTGGTCCGCTGAGCGACGACCTGGAGGTTTTCGACCTTCAGAACGGTAACCGGAACATGCTCGCCGACGTCATTGTAGACGCGGGTCATGCCGACCTTCTGGGCTATCACACCTGAACGCATGGGCGTTATCCTTCCCGTGCTCGGATCAGAGCTTGATCTCGACATCTACGCCAGCGGCGAGGTCGAGTTTCATGAGCGCGTCGACCGTCTGCGGCGTCGGATCGACAATGTCGAGGAGCCGCTTGTGGGTGCGCATTTCGAACTGCTCGCGCGACTTCTTGTCGATGTGCGGCGAGCGGTTGACGGTGAACTTTTCGATCCGCGTCGGCAGCGGGATCGGACCCCGCACGTTCGCGCCGGTACGCTTGGCGGTCGACACGATCTCCCGGGTCGACGCATCGAGAACCCGGTGATCGAACGCCTTGAGGCGGATACGGATATTCTGGCCGTTCATTTCATTCGTCCTCTCGTCGGAGACCACCGGCGCGGCGGCGCTTTCCGAGCGCTTGTCTTCTCAAAGCAGCCAACGTGGCGCGAGGCATGCCCCGCTCGCCCCTTCGGGCAAAGAACCGGGCGCGTCACTCAATCGTGCCGCAACGCGCCCGCTTGTCGCGTATCTTATTCGACGATGCTGGCGACGATGCCGGCCCCGACGGTGCGGCCGCCTTCACGGATGGCGAAGCGCAGCTTCTCTTCCATCGCGATCGGCACGA
>NZ_JAZHLJ010000040.1:0-36773 GCF_036549495.1 Aurantimonas sp. C2-5-R2 | reverse complement strand
GCTACGATCGTTGCGCCCACACCTTCTTCTCGGCCATCTGCATCGCAGCCGCCGTCATCTTCTGGCTCTGATCAATGAGTCCTGAGCCTAGTGGGCGACCGATGTAGCGGACGGCCTATTGTGGGTCGAAGCCTTTGTGGTGCGGGCGAACGTCGTCAAACGCGCTGGACGGACTCCGATCCGCGACCGCTCATGGTTAGAGCAAGCGACTTATTGTCACAGCAAAAACGACCGATCAAATCGTAAACGTTTTCCACGTAACTTCCCCAACCAAAACGTAAAGTCGTGCGGGCAAGGTCATCGGTCAATGACACTTAATATAGTGCTTATGGTTGCAAGAACAACTATTATTGCGGCCATGACGCTGGCCGCCGCAGGTGTGGCACAAGCCGAGACTCTTCGGATCGGCGGGACGGGTGTGGCGCTCGGCGGAATGCGACTTCTCGGCGCGTCTTACATGAAGGAACACCCCGACAGTCAGATCGAGGTACTGCCCAGCCTGGGCAGCACTGGCGGCATCAAGGCGCTGCTTGCGGGCGCCGTGGATATCGCGGTCAGTTCCCGCGCCCTCACGGACGAGGAACGCGCGGCCGGTGCGACGAGCAACCTCTATGCCCGCACCCCCCTCGCCGTCGTGACATCACCCAATGCGCCCATCGAGGATATCACCACCGGTGAACTGGAGGCCATTTTATACCGGCGAGACGACGCGCTGGCCGGACGGATCGATCATCCGCCTCGTCCTGCGCCCGGCTTCGGAGACCGACACCTTGCTGCTGCGCAAGCTTTCGCCCGGGATGGACCGCGCCGTCGATATCGCCTTTAGCCGTCCTGGATTGGTCTCGGCGACGAACGATCAGGACAATGCCGAGGCGCTGGAGCGGTTACCGGGCGCGATCGGCCTCGCCGCGATCGGCCAGATCGCGACAGAAGGCCGGCGACTCAAGGTCCTTTCGCTGGACGGAGTCATGCCGACGGCGGCCCTCTCCGCGCAAGCCGATTACGACTTCGTCAAAGACCTGCATCTCGTAACGAAGCCTGAGGCCACCCCGCCTACGGCGGCGTTCGTCGCCTTCGTGAACTCTGCAGAAGGTCAGAGCATCCTTGCCAGTACGGGCCATAGCCCAATGGCCGAATAACAAAAATCCGGTGGTGTAAACGTGGTCAAACGATCGAAAGAGATTGACGATTCTGCCTTGGCGTTCACCACGGCAGTGGCGGCGGCAGCAGCGATCATCGTCGCCCTGGTGCTGCCTGCCCTGCATTTTTATTATGTTTATCAGTACAATACCGGAAACATGGAATCCAAGACCGAAATCAACGCGAAACAGATTTCACAGCTGATCGGCCACAATCCTCGTATGTGGCAATTTGAAACGCTCCGCATCCAGGAACTGCTCGACGACGCAGCGCGCGAGACCTACACGGAAATTCAACGGGTCTTCGCTGAAAATGGCGACCTCATCGCCGAACACGCCACCGGCGTCACCCCGCTTCTCAGTCCCACCATCCGCGATAGCCACCCTCTCTACGATGCGGGGGTGATTGTGGGGCGTGTGGAGTTCGAGCGCTCGCTGCGGCCGCAGTTGATCCAGAGCTTCATGGTCTTCGTTCTGTCCGGCCTTCTCGGCGCGGGCATTTTCATCGCCTTGCGCACGGTACCGCTGCGTTTGCTGCGCAGGATGCTCGAACGCGCCTCGTTTCTGGCGAGCCACGACGCCCTCACCAACCTGCCCAATCGCGCCGTTTTTCAGGAGTGGATGACCCACACCATTGCCGATGTCGCGCGTGACGGAACGCCCGCCGCCGTGCTTTTTCTCGATCTCGATCACTTCAAGGAGGTCAACGATCTCTTGGGTCACGCAGCCGGGGACGAGTTGCTGAAGCAGGTCAGTGACCGAATGAGCGAGACCTTACGCCAGAACGACGTGCTGGCGCGGCTAGGCGGAGATGAATTCGCCATCATCCAGAAGCGGATCGCCCAGCCCGACGGAGCCGCTCAGCTGGCCCAGAGACTGATCGCCATATTCGCAGAGCCATTCGATCTTTCAGGGCAGGAAGCGATGATTGGCGTGAGCATCGGGATCACGATTTGCGAGCCCGGTGGACAAGCCGATCCATCCCACCTGCTTCAGCAGGCCGATATGGCGCTTTATCGCGCCAAGAGTGGCGGGCGCGGAAACTACCAATTCTTTGAGGAGGAGATGAATCGCCGCTTGCTGGAGCGCAAGACGATGGAAACCGACCTGCGCCGAGCGTTGGCAAACGACCAGTTGCAGTTGCACTTCCAGCCTCAGATCGATCTGGCGACAAGCGCGCTCATCGGCGTCGAGGCCCTGATACGCTGGAATCATCCGGAGCAGGGGGTGATTGCGCCAGATCGTTTCATTCCCCTTGCCGAAGAGACGGGGCTGATCTTGCCGATCGGCGACTGGGTCATTCATACGGCTTGCCGCCAGGCCCAGGCGTGGCCGTCTTTAAAAGTCGCGGTAAATGTCTCGCCGGTGCAGTTTCGCCGCGGCGATCTCGTGGCGGTGGTCCGGCATGCGCTCGAAGAGACCGGTATGAATGCCGGGCGTTTGGAGCTGGAAATCACCGAGGGTGTCCTGATGCAAGACACCGACGCCACCATCGCCATCCTGACCGCGCTGAAAGAGTTGGGCGTAAAGATCGCCATGGACGATTTTGGAACAGGCTACTCCAGCTTGAGCTATCTCCGGCGTTTTCCCTTCGACAAGATCAAGATCGACCGATCCTTTATCGCCGATATGGGCCGTGACGACCACGCCGACAGTATCATCAACGCTGTGATCAGTCTGGGCCGGGCCCTCGGCATGAAATCGAACGCCGAGGGCGTCGAAACGATCGAGCAAGCCGACCTGTTGAGGGCGCAGGGATGCGAGGAGGTCCAGGGATTTTACTTCGGGCGGCCGATGGCCGGCGAGCACATCGACGCCCTCGTTCAATCCTTTCAGAATGGCGATGCAACAGCTGTGGCCACGTCCGCCGGCAGGAGAGCCGTGGCGGACAGTACAAGCGCTTCGTCAAAGGACGACTCGCGGGAGAACGACGCTGCGAAAGGCGTCTCCTTTTCCGCACCGACGGCGGTAGCGGGCGCTTAATCCGCCTTTTGTCGGCTCAGGCTTCAGTCGGCGCTTGGCAGCCGGCGCATGGTGAATTCGATCTCGCCCTCGGGCAGCTGCCGCCAGCTTTCCACCGAGGTCCAGTAGGCAGCCTTGGGATAGCGGTCGAACCACTCCCGCGCCTTGGTGCGCGCGGCCTCGCGCGGCAGCTTAAAGGTCTCGCGCACGAAGCTGTCGCCGCCCTGCCCGCGAATCCGTCCCGCCGCCCTATCGTCGCGGGTTTCGTGCAGGCGTTTGGCGAGGCCGTCGAGCGGCGGGCGGATAAGCCGGGACATGGACTATCTCTGTGATCGCAATCGGACACGGATGGAAAAGATAGCGACCCGCCGTGGTTTTTGCGAATCGGCGCCCATGCCGCCACATGGCGAGCCGCCTCGGCCATAAATTCGGACGATCTTTTGCGCAGCTTTCCCGCTGGGCTTGGCAAACCCGTTTGCCGCTTCGCGAACTTGGCATTGCGCGGGCGGCTGTCGGATGCCATTGCCCTGCAACAGCTGGCACCGCCGGGGCAATGTCCGGCGCCGTGCCGTGAAAAGGATGGATCGTGGGCCCAGCCCCGACGCATGAGAGTGACACCCAAATGGAACAGCCGAACCTGCCTGAAGGGCTGCCGGACGACATCGAAGCCAAAAAGGCAACCGCGCAGGCCTGGTTCGAGGTATTGCGTGATCGAATCTGCGGCGTTTTCGAGGAGATCGAGGCTGAATTCGGCGAAGAAACCGGGCTCGCGGCCGGCCGCTTCGAACGCGCTGAATGGTCGCGGGAGGGCGATGGCGGCGGCGGCCTGATGTCGATGATGCACGGCCGGGTGTTCGAGAAGGTCGGCGTCCACACCTCGACGGTTTTTGGCGAATTCTCGCCGGAGTTCCGCAAGCAGATCCCCGGCGCCGAGGAGGATCCGACCTTCTGGGCGTCCGGCATCTCGCTGATTGCCCATATGCGCAATCCCAATGTGCCGGCGGTCCACATGAACACTCGCATGGTGGTGACGACCCGGCAGTGGTTCGGCGGCGGCGCGGACCTGACCCCGACGCTCGAACGGCGCCGCACCGACGACGATCGCGACACCCTCGCCTTCCACAAGGCGCTGAAGTTCGTCTGCGAACGGCACGGGGATGTCGCCGACTACACCCGCTTCAAGGAATGGTGCGACGAATATTTCTACCTACCGCACCGGGGCGAGGCGCGCGGCGTCGGCGGCATCTTCTATGATTGGCTGCACTCGTCCGAGGAGCAAGGCGGCTGGGACGCCGACTTCGCCTTCACTCGCGACGTCGGCAAGGCGTTTCTGGTGGTCTATCCGCACATCGTGCGCCACAACGTCGTCCAGCCATACACCGAGGCGGATCGGGAGGAGCAGCTGATCCGCCGCGGCCGCTATGTCGAATACAATCTTCTCTACGATCGCGGCACGCTGTTCGGCCTCAAGACCGGTGGCAACGTCGCCTCGATCCTGTCGTCGATGCCGCCGATTGTGAAGTGGCCCTGACTTGTAATTTTTTAACGAAATGTAAAGGTGTTTCATTGATTCGGCGTTTCGCGAATCGTATGTGTAGCTGATCAGGGAGGATCGTTCATGTACGAACTAGACTGTGCCGGCATCATTCCCGGCTGCCATCGTATCATCCGCGCGGAAAGCCAGGCCGAAGTGGTCCGGCGGGCCGTCGTCCAGGCCAAGCAACTCGGCGTCGATCGGATTTCACTGACGATGCTGGATTCGTTCCGGATGAAGACCCAAGAGCTGTTGAACTAGGCCGCTCGGTTTGGGCCGTATGAAACTGCGAAGCGGGCCGACGGCCCGCTTTTTTGTTGCGTGGGCTGCGGCGGCGCCGACTGTGTCAAAGGCGGGACATCAAGCTCTCGCTGTCGAGCACGAAGCCGCTCTCGGCCCAGAGCCGGCGAAGCCGGTTCAGCGCCTCGCCCATGTCGGGGCCCGGCGCGACGCCCGCCCGTTTCAGATCCTCGCCGTTGACCGGAAATTCTGGAGGATCGAAGCGTTCAGCCGCGGCCAACTGGCGTGTCAGCGTCGCGACCGCCGTCAGCGATTGCGGCGTGCCTTGAGACTTTGTCCGCGCCGCCGCGAGGCTAAGGCGCAACCGGTCGACGATCGACGATCGATCGCCAAAATAAAGCCGGGTGCGTAACGCCGCCTCGCTCTCGTCCGGCCGCACCGGCTCGGCATGAGCGAAGGCGACGATGCGGTCGCGCTCGGCGTTGGAAAAGCGCAGCCGCTTGGCCATTTCGGTGAGCCGCGCGGCATCCGGCGGCACGATGGCTGCCAGCCGCAGCATCGGATCGGCATCCCAGCCGAAGGCCCGCTCGGCATCGACCAGCGGATGAATGGCGTCGATGCCCCAGCGTTCGGTCTCCGGCAAAACGGCCGTCAGCACCCCGGTCTGGCGCATCCATAACAGCGCGCGCGACGGGTCGGGCGCTGAAAGGAGCTTGCGCAATTCCGACCAGATCCGCTCCGGCGAAAGCCCCACCAACCCGTCCTTCAGCCGCGTCGACGCCCTGATTCCTTCGGCGTCCGGCCGGCCCTTGCCGTAAAAGGCGAAGAACCGGAAGAACCGCAATATGCGCAGATAGTCCTCGCGAATCCGCGTCTCGGCGTCGCCGATGAAGCGCAGCGTCTGGCTGGCGATATCGGGAATGCCGCCCACCAGGTCGACGACGGTTCCGTCCGCCTGGCAATAGAGCGCGTTGATGGTGAAGTCCCGGCGCTCGGCGTCGGCCTGCCAGTCGCGGCCGAAGCTGACGGTGGCGCGGCGGCCATCGGTTTCGACGTCCTTGCGCAGCGTCGTCACCTCGTATGCCCACTTCGGCGTGACCACGGTCACCGTGCCATGCTCGATGCCGGTCGGCACGGCGCGGAAACCCGCCGCCTCGACCCGCCGCACCGTCTCTTCGGGGACGGTGGTGGTCGCCACATCGACGTCGGTGACCGGCTGATCGAGGATCCAGTTGCGTACCGCACCGCCGACGATTCGCGCCTCCTCGCCATCACGCGACAACGCCGACAGCAGCGATTGCAGCGACGCGGACGTCAGCCAGGGCGCGTCGATCGTCGTCACGGTCATGCATAAAGCCTTTCGTAGAGGGTACGGATGATGCCGGCGGTGACGCCCCAGATGAAGCGCTCGCCGAAGGGCATCACATAGTAGCGACGCTCGGTGCCTTGCCAGATGCGGCTTTCCTGGCTGTGATTGGCTTCCGTCATCAAGAATTCGAGCGGCACCTCGAACACATCCTCGACCTCGGCCGGATTGGCGAGGAGACGAAATCCCGGCCGCACGATCGCGACGACCGGGGTGATGCGAAAGCCGGAGGTGGTCAGGTAGCGCGGCAATTGGCCGATCGGCTCGACATGGCCCGGATCGAGGGCGATCTCTTCGGTACTTTCGCGAATTGCCGCAGCTTCCGGCGAGGCGTCTTCGGGATCGACGGAGCCGCCCGGAAAGGCGATCTGGCCGGAATGTTTGCGCAGATGGTCGGCGCGCTTGGTCAGGATCACCGTTGCGCCGTCCGCGTGCTCGACGACAGGAACGAGAACCGCCGCCTCGCGCGCCTCGGCCCGCTCCATCAGTTGGACAAGATCGGGATTGAGCAGATGGTCGCCGTATTCACGGGTTTCCTCGGCGATCCACCCACGCCGTTCCATTCGCGTGCGCATATCGGCGGCGGTATATCGGGGTTGATGTGACATGTTTCCTGGCATCGTCGTCATATGTCGTGCGCCTCGGCCGGGATGTCGAACAGAGCGCCGCCCGAACGGACGCCATGGCGGCCGCTACCCTCGGCCACCGGCTCGATGAAATCGGCAAGCTCGAACGCCAGTGCCCGTGTCAGCCGCGCCTCCAACCGGCCACGCACCGTGACATAGGGTCGAAATTCGCCGTTCTTGCCAATGGCGAAGCGCAGCGGGTGTTCGATATCCCCTTCGACGACGTCGCCGACATTGGTGCGAAAGGTCAGGACCGGTTCGCCGTCCCTGACTTCCCGGCTCATTTCGACCGCGTGAAAGTGTGCGTCCTCGACGCTAATCCCCAGCTTTTCAACCGGCGTCACGAGATAGGTCCGGCCATCCTCGTCCTTGCGCAGCACGGTGGAGAACAGCCGCACCAAGGCCGGCCGGCCGATCGGCGATCCCATATAGGTCCAGCTTCCGTCGGAGCGGATGACCATGTCGATGTCGCCGCAATAGGCCGGATTCCACAGCTCGACGGGCGGTGCTCCCTTGCCGGCACGCTCGGCGCGGGAGATGAGTGCCGCAAGGCTGATGCCGCCGGCATTCGATGTCGCCTCTTGCATGTTTCTCCCCTTCCGCGGCAATCGGTCCCATATAGGAGCCGGTCTTATTTTGGCCGGGCTTCGCAGTCACGAAATAGTTGCGGGCGTCCTGCTTGCCATGAGCGGCGGGAGCCGTTTCCATGTTACGATTCCGCCGCGGCTACGCGCCCTCCCCGACGCGACGCCCAGCGACAATTCCTCGACGGAGAACTCCTGATGACGATGATGCAGCCCCAGGAGGCGACCCTCAGCAACGACGCGGTCATCGCCATGGCGGAAACCGCGCTCGCCGATATCGCCAAGGTGCGCGAGTCGGTCGGCCGGGTCATCTTCGGCCAGGAAAGCGTCGTCGAACAGAGCCTCGTCGCCATTCTCGCCGGCGGCCATGCGCTGCTCGTCGGCGTGCCGGGCCTTGCCAAGACCAAGCTCGTCGACACGCTCGGCGTCGCCCTTGGCCTCGACGCGCGGCGGATCCAGTTCACGCCGGATCTGATGCCGTCGGACATCGTCGGCACCGAGGTGATGGACCAGGACGAGACCGGACGCCGGTCCTTCCGCTATGTGAAAGGGCCGGTCTTCGCCCAGCTCCTGATGGCGGACGAAATCAACCGCGCCTCGCCGCGCACCCAGTCGGCGCTGTTGCAGGCGATGCAGGAATATCACGTCACCGTCGCCGGGGAGCGCCACGATCTGCCGGCGCCGTTCCATGTTCTCGCCACACAGAACCCGTTGGAGCAGGAGGGCACCTATCCGCTGCCCGAAGCCCAGCTCGACCGCTTCCTGATGCAGGTCGACGTCTATTATCCGGATATCGCGGCCGAGCGCCGCATTCTGTTGGAGACGACCGGCAACGACAACCAATCGGCCGAGGCGGTGATGACCGCCGAGCGCCTGCGCGAAATCCAGTCGCTAGTGCGCCGCATGCCGGTCGCGGAGAGCGTCGTCGAGGCGATCCTTCAGCTCGTGCGGTCCGCGCGTCCGGGCAATGGCAACAGCCACGCCGATACGCATGTCGCCTGGGGTCCCGGCCCGCGCGCATCGCAAGCGCTGATGACCTGCGTCAGGGCGCGGGCGCTCTATGACGGGCGCCTCGCGCCGTCCATCGACGATGTCATGGGGCTGGCCGAACCGATCCTGCAGCACCGCATGGCGCTCAACTTCTCGGCTCGCGCCGAGGGCATGAGCGTGCGCGACGTCATTGGCGCGCTGAAGCGCGACGCGGCGTAAGGCGGCCGCAAGCATGCCGATCGGCTCACCCGTCGAACTCACCAAAGCGCCGGAAGCCCTTGTGCGGGCACGCCAGCGCGCCGCGCTGATGCCCGACCTTCTGGTCGAGGCACGGCGCGTCGTGGCGACGGTGATTTCCGGCTGGCACGGTCGGCGCCGGCGTGGCGTCGGCGAGAATTTCTGGCAGTTCCGCCCCTTCGTCGACGGCGAACAGGTCTCGCGCATCGACTGGCGGCGCTCGGCCCGCGACGACCATGTCTATCTGCGCGACCGCGAATGGGAGGCGGCCCAGACCGTCTGGCTGTGGGCCGACCCGTCGCCGTCGATGCGCTACCAGTCGAAGGGCGCGACGGTCTCGAAGGAATCCCGGGCGCTGGTCATCATCCTCGCGCTGGCTGAGATCCTGGCGCGCTCGGGCGAGCGGATCGGTTATCCGGGGGTCATCGACCCGATTTCGGCACGAAACGCCGCCGAGCGGATCGCCACCGCTCTGCTCAACAGCCGGCCGGACGATCCGTTCCCGCCCGACGACCGGCTGAGGCGCTTCACCGAACTCGTCATCGTCAGCGATTTGCTTGATCCGGTCGACGACCTCGTCGCCCGTATCGACCACATGGGCCGACGCGGCATCAAGGGCCACGTAATCATGGTCGCGGACCCGGCCGAGGAAGTGTTTCCGTATGTCGGGCGCACCGAATTCCGCGATCCGGAGACCGGGGCGAAGCTGACCGCCGGCCGCGCCGAGACCCTGCGCGACGACTACACCACGCTCTACAAGGCGCGGCGCGAGCACATCGCCGAACATTGCCGGCGGCTTGGCTGGAGCTTCATCGCCCACCGCACCGACCGGCTGGCCTCGGAAGCGCTGGTCGCCGTCCACGGCCGGCTGAGCGGCGTGCCGCAGGTCATGGGACCGCGAACGAAGGAACCGGCGGCATGATCGGCGGCCTCGCCCTGTCCTTCGGTGCGCCGCTGGTGCTGTTCGGACTTCTGGCGCTACCGGTGATCTGGTGGCTCCTGAAGCTGACCCCGCCGCGTCCGCAGACCGAGACCTTCCCGCCGCTGCGGATCTTGCAGGAGATCCTGAAAAGCGAGGAAACGCCATCGAAGAGCCCGTGGTGGCTGACGCTGCTGCGGCTGCTGCTGGCTGCGCTGATCATTTTCGCGCTCGCCGCCCCGACGCTGAACCCACGCGAAAGCCAGCTGTCGGGCGACGGGCCGTTGACGCTGTTGGTGGACAATGGCTGGGCGAGCGGCAGCGACTGGGACGCGCGGCGCGCGGCGGCCGAAGGCCTGATCCGCGAGGCGGGCGACGCCGGCCGGCTGATTTCCCTCGCCTTCACGGCGGAAGGCCCGAGCGACGACGCGACACCGGTCGAGGCGGCAACGGCGCTCGAAAGGCTGGCCGCTGCAGCACCGCACCCGATCCCCACCGACCGCGCAGCGGCGGCCGAACGCATGGCGACGGCGCTCGCCGGCAACAGCGCGGGCTCGCTCGTCTTTCTCGCCGACGGGCTGGACAGCGCGGAGACGGCGTCGGCGGCGCGGACCCTGGCGGCGCTCGCCCCCAGCCAGGCGATCGTCTATGCCCCCGGCATCGAGGGACTCGTCGGGCTGACCGGCGCCGACAACTCGACCGAAGCGCTGGTCGTCACAGCCGTGCGGCCGGCCGGTGGCACGGAAGCGAGGACGTTCGCCTTGCGTGCCGTCGATGCGCAGGGCCGCGAGATCGGCCGCGCGCCACTGGAATTCGCCGCCGGGGCCGCTGCTGCCGAAGCGCGCTTCGCGATCCCGGTGGAATTGCGCAACGATATCGCCCGGCTGGAAGTCGACGGGGCGAGCGACGCCGGCGGCGTGCGGCTCGTCGACGACAGTTTCCGGCGACGCCGGGTGGCGCTGGTGTCGGGCGAATCCGCCGACGTCGCGCAACCGCTGTTGTCGCCGCTCTACTACATCACTCGCGCGCTGGAGCCCTACGCCGACCTCGTGCGGCCTGACAGCGCGGACCTTGCCGAGGCCATTCCATCGCTTCTGGAGCGTCGGCCCTCGGTGGTGGTTCTGGCCGACATCGGCGTGCTGCCCGAGACGGCCGAAATCGCCCTGCAAAAATTCGTCGAGGACGGCGGCTATCTGGTGCGCTTCGCCGGGCCGCGGCTGGCGGCAACGACCGGCGAAGATCCACTGGTGCCGGTGCGACTGCGCACCGGCGAACGCCAGCTTGGCGGGGCCATGTCCTGGGCGGAGCCGCAGAAGATCGCACCGCTGGCGCCAGAAAGCCCGTTCGCGGGAATCAAGGTGCCCGAGGACGTCACCGTCACGCGGCAGATCCTGGCCGAACCCTCCGTCGACCTTGCCGACAAGACCTGGGCGAGCCTTGTCGACGGCACGCCGCTCGTGACCGCCGAGTCTCTCGGCGCCGGAACGATCGTGCTCTTCCACGTCACCGCCGAGGCAACCTGGTCGAACCTGCCGATCTCAGGCGCCTTCGTCGACATGCTGCGCCGGATCGTCACCCTGTCGCGGGCGAGCGCGAACACCACCGACGGACGGACGGCGGCCGACAGCCTGCCGCCTTATCGCATCCTCGACGGTCAGGGGCGTCTGGTGGGTCCGGGCGCCGACGTGCAGCCGCTGCAGCTCGTCGCGGACGGACCGCAGCCGGTGACGCTGCAAAATCCGCCGGGTCTTTACGGCACCGAGGACGGCTATATCGCCCACAATCTCTTGCCGGCGGGCACCGAACTGAAGCCCCTGCCCCCGCTCGATCTCGGCGCGCCGGTGCAGACGCTCGGCTATGGCGGCGAGGACGCCGTCGATTTGACGCCGTGGCTGTTCGCCGCCGCGCTGGTGTTGTTCGCGCTCGACGCACTGGCGCTGTTGTGGCTGAACGGAGCGTTCTCGCGGATTGGAACGACACTCGCCAAACGCCGCTCGGCCGCGCTGCCGGTGATCGCCCTTGTGGCGGCCGTGGCGCTCGCCGCTTCCATTGACCCCGGACGGGCACAGACTGCCGAGACCGGCGCACCGGCCTCGATCGACCTGCCCTTCGACGTCGAAAAGGCGATCGAGGCCACCGAAACCACCCATCTCGCCTATGTCGAAACCGGCGATGCAGCGACCGACGACATTTCCCGCGCCGGCTTGTCCGGACTGAGCCAATACATCGCGGCGAAGACCGCGCTGGAGCCGGGCGATCCGATCGGGGTCGACATCGCCGCCGACGAACTCGCCTTCTATCCGATCATCTACTGGCCGATCGATCCCGCCGCGCCGATGCCGGATCAGGCGGCGGTGAGCCGGATCGACGCCTATATGAAACAGGGCGGCACCGTGCTCTTCGACGTCGCCGACGACACGCTGGCGGGCCTGTCCGGCGGCGGCGTCTCGGCTGGCCAGCGGCGGCTGCGCGACATCCTCGCCGATCTCGACATCCCGCCGCTGGAGCCGGTGCCCTCGGATCACGTGCTGACCAAGGCGTTCTACATCATGGGCGATTTCCCAGGTCGGCACACCGGGTCCGAGCTGTGGGTGGAATCGCTGGTGCGCGACGCGGACGGGGCCTCGCGGCCGGCGCGCGGCGGTGACGGCGTCTCCTCGATCATGATCACCGCCAACGATCTCGCCAGCGCCTGGGCGGTCGACGCACAGGGCCTGTTCCTGTTTCCCACGGATTCGTCCGACCCCTCGCAACGCGAATACGCCTACCGGGCGGGGGTCAACATCGTGATGTATGTGCTCACCGGCAACTACAAGGCCGATCAGGTGCATGTGCCGGCGCTGCTGGAAAGGCTCGGCCAATGACCTGGTCGATCGACTTCGCGCCGTTCTTCTCCTGGACGGTGATCGCCATCCTGGCGGTGCCGGCGGTGCTTTTGGCGCTGGCGCTGATCTTTGCCCGAATGCGTGGCGCAGTCATTCGCATCCTCGCCATCGCCGCACTATTGCTGGCGCTGCTCAACCCGGTCGTCCTGCGCGAACAGCGCGACCCGTTGAAGAGCGTCGTCGCGCTCGTCCTCGACCGCAGCCAGAGCCAGACCATCGGCGAGCGCACAGCGCAGACCGACGCGGCCGAGGCGGCGCTGAAGGCGAGTCTCGCCCGCTATCCCGAGTTCGAAGTCCGCACCGTCGAGGCACGATCGGGCAATGCGCCGTCCAGCGACGCGACCACCGCGCTGTTCGGCGCGCTCGCGGGCGCGCTCAAGGACGTTGCGCCGGCGCGGGTGGCCGGCGCGATCATGGTCACGGACGGCCAGATCCACGACATTCCGGCCGAAGCGCAGGCGCTCGGCTTCAACGCGCCGGTCCATGGCCTCGTCACCGGCCGGCCGGACGAGTTCGACCGCCGCATCGAGGTGACGACCAGCCCCCGCTTCGGTCTCGTCGACGAGGACCAGCGCCTGCACTACCGGGTCATCGAAGAGGGTCCGAAAGCCTCGGACGCGCCGGTCGAGGTGCAGATATTCCTCAATGGCGACCTGATCGCCCGCGAGCAGGTCCGCCCCGGCAGCGAGGCCGAATTTACCTTCCAGTTGCCGCGGTCAGGCAAGAACATCCTGGAACTCTCCGCCGCGCGTGATCCCGACGAGATCACCCCGGTCAACAACCGGGCGATCGCGGTCGTCGACGGCATTCGCGAGAATTTGCGGGTGCTGCTGGTTTCCGGCGAACCGCACGCGGGCGAGCGCACCTGGCGCAACCTGTTGAAGTCGGATGCGGCCGTCGATCTCGTCCATTTCACCATCCTGCGCCCGCCCGAAAAGCAGGACGGCACGCCCATCGACCAGCTGTCGTTGATCGCCTTCCCGACCCGCGAACTGTTCGTCGAAAAGATCGACGATTTCGACCTGATCATCTTCGATCGCTATCAGGAGCGCGGCGTGCTGCCGGCGCTGTATTTCGACTACATCGCCCAATATGTCGAAAACGGCGGGGCGATGCTGATTGCTGCCGGGCCGGAATATGCCGGCAACGAAAGTGTCGCGACCACGCCGTTGCAGGCGGTGCTGCCGGCGATGCCGACCGGCGGCATCGAAAAGAAGGCGTTCTATCCGCGAATTTCCGACCTCGGCCGCAAGCATCCGGTCACGCGGAACCTGCCCGGCTCGAACAGCGAACCGCCCGACTGGAGCCCTTGGTTCCGTTCGATCGACGTCGGCGAACCCAAGGGCGAGACGGTGATGAACGGGCCGGACGGCAAGCCGCTCCTCGTGCTGAACCGGGTCGAGCAAGGCCGCATCGCGTTGCTTCTGTCCGATCACGAATGGCTGTGGTCACGCGGCTTCGAGGGCGGCGGCCCGCATGTAGCGCTGTTCCGCCGCCTCGCCCACTGGCTGATGAAGGAGCCGGAGCTGGAGGAAGAGGCGCTGGACGCCGAGGCGCGCGGCTCCGACCTTCTCGTCACCCGCCAGACGATCGGCGAGGCACCCGGTCCCGCGACCGTTTTGACGCCGTCCGGCCAAGCGGTCAGCGTGCCGATGGTCGAGGCCGGCGCCGGCCGCTACGAGGGCGTGCTGGAGACCGACGAGCTCGGGCTGTTCCAGGCCGCCAATGGCGATCTGCGCGCTCTGGCCAATGTCGGGCCGGTCAATCCCCGCGAATATCGCGAGGCGATCTCGACCACCGAAAAGCTGGAACCGATCACCGATGCGACGCGCGGCAGCGTCCGCCGGCTGGCCGGGTCGTCCGGCGACATCGACGTGCCGCGCATCGTGCCGGTCAGCGGCCGGGCGGATGCCGATGGCCGCGACTGGATCGGACTGCGGAAGACCGAGGAGACCGTGCTCAGGGGCGTCGACCGGACGCCGCTCTTCGCCGGCTTCCTCGGCCTGGCCGTGCTGCTCCTGGCACTCTCGGCGACCTGGTATCGCGAAGGGCGGTAAGGCCTCCTCTGCGAGGAATGAAGCGCCTCCAGCAAGGGTGGAACTGATCTGTCTGACGCCGGCTCGCTTGATTTTTCCGCAAATTCCACGAAAACTTACGCTGCGGCAGAAAGCTGCGACTGCTCCCGGGGCCGACCTGACCCCGCGACGGCAAGGGTAGCAGTCCGATCCATCTCGGCTTGCTCCGTCGGCAAGCCCTCTTGCGAGAGGCCGATGAAAACGCTTCTAGCCGCCGCCGGCCTGTTGGCGGCATCGTTAATTTCCGCTTACGCCCAGGATGCCCGCGACGCGCTCCCGGGAACCGACATTCTGCCAGAGGGCACGACCCAGGTTTCCCCGGTCATTCCCGGCATGGGCGAGCACTGGGCCAATCCGGGCGATCTGCCGCTCGGCCCCCTCTACTGTGTCATCGAGGGCAAGATCGTTTGCCTGGAATTCATGATGTCCCAGGAGGAGTTCAACTCCGGAAAGTCGTGGACCGACCTTGCTGGCGTCGATGGTCTGCCGTCGGTCGACCACGTCAATATCGACTTCGAGGCCAATGGCCATGAGGGCTTCGAGGTGCCGCATTACGACGTGCATCTCTATTTTATCGATTCAGCCGAGCAGAAGGCGATTCAATAGGTCAATGACTCGTGCCGGCGGTCCGGAACGCTTACCGCGCTTCGGACCGCCGCAGTCGCGTTGCGATCAAACGCGCCGCGGCCCAACCCGTCCCGAAACGCCTTCGAACATGCCTTCCACCAAAGCCAGTCCGAGCAAACGCGCCGGATCGACCGGACCCTGCATCAACACCGAGCCGCGCCGTAGCGGACGGTGAGGGAGAACGCGCGTGGCTGGATCGGCCTTCGGAAGACCGAGAAGAGCGTGCTGCGCGGTGTCGATCGAACGCGGCTGTTCGCGGGCTTCCTCGGCCTGACGGCGCTGCCCCTGGCGCTCTCGGCGACCTGGTATCGCGAGGGGCGGTAGACGAAGACAGCCAATATGTTGGCTTTAGTGTTTGAAGCAGTTCTCGCGATGCCAGCTTAGGAAGCGGGGATGTGGTCGATCTGCGAAACGGTGGGGCGGCAAAAGATAGCCGCTCTCATTGATCATGGCGCGAACACTCGAAGGATCGTTCACCTGTCTGGAGACGAGTATTTTCAGATCATCTGCGATGCCGAGCAACCCGCGGTCGAACATCCAGTGGACGGTGCCAGATAGCGCCACCCCATTATTGACGCTATCGGGCCCGTTCGATTCTACCGGTCTGATATGAGCGGCTTCGACTTCTGCACGTCCGCCGCCGTTGATCAACTTCAATCCGGTGATGGCGCAGCGAGCGCCGTAGGCGCGTAGAATGAGTCGTCGAAACATACGATCGCGCGTAATCCGCGATCCGATATAGCGAATGCGAATGCGATCGCGCTCCTGCTCATATTCATAGAGGAATGGCGTCTGCTCGTCGTCGAAGCCCGCCTGATTGCGCGCGTCAATCCGCGGCAGGATATCCGAACCCACCTCAAATCCGCGCTCCAAAATGCGGTCGAAGTCCTGAGGCGAGATAGGCCGTACAGCTGATTGCGCCCGTCCAGATATCCGACCCTCCTCGTTCAGAACGCCGCGCTCAATCACACCCTTGGCATCGCTAAATGGAACAGGGTTCGGGAAGTCCAGATAGCTACCAGGCTCAATCAGCGCGACGTACATTCCAGTCGCTTTCGGATCCGAAATGACATCTTGCACCTTCGCGATTGCAAAGTAGCCGCGAGTGTCGAGCACCTTGCGCGGCTCATAATAGATGATCCAATCGCCTAAGCTTGCACGCACGCGACTGAGATACTGGCTGGGAAACTGATAGCGCTCCGCTGGGCTATCGTCGTAGATCGAATCTGAGCGGTGAATGAAGATGCCGAACGCCATGGGCCAATGACTACCGAGTACGCGAAGGAAGCCATAGTTGTCTCGCGGAAAATGCCGACTCAAGTCAACACGAACAGTCTGCTAAAGATGTCGCGGCCCGACCCGTCCCGAAACGCCCCCAAGCGCCCCCTCGACGAGTTCCAGCCCGAGCAAACGCGCCGGGTCCACCGGTCCCGGCATCACGACCGAGCCGCGCGGCAGCTGACGATAGCCGAGCGGCGCGTAATAGGGCGGGTCACCGACCAGGATGATCGAACCCTCGCCCTTCTCGCGCGCGGCCTCGGCGGCGAGGCGCATCAGCGCCCTGCCCGCGCCCCGATTCTTGAAGGTCGGACGCACGGCGAGCGGTCCCAGCATCAGCGACGGAGTCGCCCCAATCGCGATCGGCGTGAGCCGGACGGAGCCAATGATCTCGTCCTCGAACAGGGCGACAAAGGAGAGCGAGCGATCATGCGGTGCCATCTCGCGGACGCGCTCGGCGGCACGCGCAAAGCGACCGGGCCCGAACGCCTCGTCGGCGATCGCGTCGATGGTCGGGTCGTGGTCGGGGTGCTCCGGCAGATACCGGACATCGGAGAGGTGAAACATCAAAAGAGAACCAATTCGGGCGGACGATGGCGCCGCACGCAAGGCTCCCGATACGGTTGGGGAAATCCGGCGGACGACGGCGGTCAATGCGCTGGGGCGCGGACCTTTACTCGTCGTCGGCGAAGGATCATCGGGTTCACTCCTGGAGCGCCGTGCGTCCGTCCGGGCGCACAAAGAACGCTCTGCCGCTTTGATTGAGCATCGGTATAATCCAAAAACCGGGTTTCCAATTTTGGTCCGATGCTCTCGGGAACGATGGTCGCTTTAGCATTGCCCGCGATCGAGGTCCAGCGACGCGTTCCGTCTCCATTGACGCTGCGTTGCACTCGGCGATCCTTGCTCCAGGCACTACGTTGGAGCCACGGCAAAAGGGAAAGGGTGACGGCGATGGGACTTCTGGTCGACGGGCAGTGGCAGGACAAATGGTACGACACGGAATCGACCGGCGGCCGTTTCAAACGATCCACGACAAGCTATCGGAACTGGATCACCGCCGACGGCGAGCCGGGACCGGACGGTCGGACAGCATTCAAGGCCGAGGCGGGACGCTATCATCTCTACGTCTCCCTCGCCTGCCCCTGGGCACACCGCACGCTGATCGCCCGCAAGCTGAAAAAGCTGGAAGACGTCATCTCGCTGTCTGTGGTCGACTATCACATGGGCGAAGAGGGCTGGGTGTTCTCCGAACGGCGCGGTGCCATCCCGGATCCGGTGCTCGGCAAGCAAAGACTCTACGAGGTCTATCTCGAAGCCGATCCGCACTATTCGGGCCGCGTCACCGTGCCGGTCCTTTGGGACAAGCAGACCGGCACCATTGTCAACAACGAGTCCGCCGAGATCATTCGCATTCTCAACCGTGCCTTCGACGCATGGGGCGATGCGAGCGTCGACCTGACGCCCGAAGCGCTGCTCGGCGAGATCGACGCGATCAACGCCACCGTCTACGACGCCATCAACAACGGCGTCTACAAATGCGGTTTCGCAACGACGCAGGAGGCCTACGAGGCGCCCTTCCACGCGCTGTTCGCGACGCTCGACCAGTTGGAGGCCCGGCTATCGAACCAGCGCTATCTGGTCGACAGCGCCGCACCGACCGAGGCCGACTGGCGCCTGTTCACCACGCTGATCCGCTTCGATGCCGTCTATCACGGGCATTTCAAATGCAACAAGCGGCGGATCGCCGACTATCCGAACCTCTTTGGCCATATGCTGGAACTCTACCAGACGCCGGGCGTCGCCGAGACGGTCGATCTCGGCCACATCAAGGGGCATTATTATGCCAGCCACAAGACGATCAATCCGACCGGAATCGTGCCGCTCGGCCCGGATCAGGATTTGACG
Source organism: Aurantimonas sp. C2-5-R2 (assembly GCF_036549495.1). NCBI lineage: Bacteria > Pseudomonadati > Pseudomonadota > Alphaproteobacteria > Hyphomicrobiales > Aurantimonadaceae > Aurantimonas > Aurantimonas sp. C2-5-R2. Next base: position 18,403 of record NZ_JAZHLJ010000040.1, on the reverse strand, counting down.
GTTCCGCATGGGCGCGAGCGGCTGCAACCTCACCAGTGAAGGTCGATCGGTTCGTCGCCGCGCAGGTCGGCCAGCCGTCGGCGCGTTGCGTTGGTCGCGCCCTCCGGCAATCCGTCGAGACTGAAGAAACCGGTTTCCGCGATTTCGGCGTCCGGCGTCTTCGGTGCCGTCTGGCGACAGGCTCCACAGTTGTAGAACAGGACATGATCGCGGTTAGACGCGTTGCGGTTGAAATAGACCGCGACGAGCTGGGGCGGATCGACAAGTTCGAGATTGCCTTCCTCGCGGAATTCGCGCTTGAGAGCATCGACGGCGGTCTCGCCCGGATCGACGCCGCCGCCCGGCATGTGCCAGCCCGAGACATAGGTGTGGCGGACGAGAAAGACCCGGCCCGCCACGTCGAACACCGCGCCGCGCACGCCGAGCGTCATGGGGCGCGACACCAGATGGACGCCGTGCAGCGCCCTGAGAAGAAATTTCTCTAAGAGTCCGTTTCGAAACTCACTGCGGCGGGTTCAAAGGCCCCTCGGATGGTCGCTCCGCAATGACATGATACCCGATTTCCGCGGGTTTGGGCGTCCCGGGTGAACCATGGAGGCTGGTCTTGGCAGGGTTTCGAAACGGCCTCTAAGAACATGGTCCCTCGAAAGAACACGGCCCTACCAAACGCCGCCGGGTCGCCTAAGATGGAGCAGATGTTTCGACTTGCCCATCTCTCCGACGTGCATCTGGGTCCGCTCCCGGAACTGTCCATTCGCGAACTCGCCTCCAAGCGGGTCACCGGCTACGTCAACTGGCACCGCAACCGCCGCCGCGCGATGTTCGGCGATACGCTGGTGAACCTGATCCAGGACATGAAAGACGAGGCCCCCGATCATGTCGCGGTGACGGGTGACCTGGTCAATCTGGCGACCAAGAAGGAGACCTTGGCGGCCCGGCTGTGGCTGGAAGAACTCGGCGCGCCTTATGACGTCTCGGTGGTTCCCGGCAACCACGACGCCTACGTTCCGGGCGCGCTGAAACGTTCGTATCGCGAGTGGTACGAATATATGATCGGCGATAATCCGCTGAACGCCATCGGCAACTCATTTCCCTATCTGCGGGTCCGGGGCAAGGTGGCGATCTTCGGGGTTTCAACCGCCGAGGCGACCGCGCCGTTTTTCGCCACCGGTACGTTCCGGCGTGGCCAGGCGCTGGCCCTCGCCCGCCTGCTCGAAAGCTGTCGGGCAACCGGGCACTTCCGGGTCGTGATGATCCACCACCCACCCATTTCCGGGTCGACGTCCTGGCACAAGCGCCTGATCGGAAAGCAGTTCTTCTCCAAGGTGATCCGCGATGTCGGGGCCGAGCTGGTGCTGCACGGCCATACCCATCTCGACACGTTGCACTGGCTGCGCGGGCCGGAGTTCAAGGTGCCGGTGGTCGGCGTTCCCTCCGCGAGCCAGGCGCCCGGCAGCGACAAGCCCGCCGCCCGCTATAATCTGTTCGAGATCAGCGGCGAGCCCGGCTCCTGGTCGCTGATCCAGCGCGAACGCGGCGCGCGCGCGAAAGGGGACGGCCTCGGCTGGATTCGGGAGCGCGAACTTCTGGCGGCGGGGCACGCGATCGACGCAAGGCCGCGCGAGGATGCCAAGCCAGCGGCATAGCCCCGTCGAGCGGTCGCGACGAATCCCGACCTTGGCGACATTCAGCCGATCGACACGCCCTGATAGGAAGCGATCGCCAGAAGCAGCGCCGCTCCAATGACGATGCCGATCATCATCCAGGTGGCCGCAATGACGAAGTCGGCGCTACGGGCGCGCTTTTCCGGCTGACGGAGGGGCGCGTCCTCGCCGTTGCGAATCTGGCGGCTGGCATCGCCGGCGACCCGCTCGTTCAGCCCGTCACTCAAGGCAAAAGCCTTGTCGCGCTCGACGATGCGCTCGGCGACATATTCGGTGACATGCTGGGCCATGACCCTGGTGTCGGTCGACTCGACCAGAGTCACGCGCCCGAGCCGGGTTTCACGGACGAGGCGATAGGTCCGGCGGTCGCGCGCCATGATGACATTGGCCGTCCCGTCGATCCACAGGCGCGGATGCATACCACCCGAGATGGTGAAATCGAACAGCTCGTCGCCGGGGGGCAACTCGTCGATCAGCGACTGCAGTTCCTCCGCCAGGATCTCCAGCCGGGCCCGGTCGGCCTCGCGGATATCGACGACGACGTCGGCACGCTGCGCGGCGGCGATCTTGGCCTGCCGCACGGCATCGGCCAGACGCTTCGTTCCCATTAGGGACGCCACGTTATCCTTGCCTTCGCCCATATGTCGCTGCCTCGAATCCAATTCGTTAACGAGGTCTTAACATACGGGGCAATTCGGTTGGAAGAAACCGGCGGACACACCAACCGGCCTTTCTCAACGCTTTTCTACTTCTTCCATGTTCGCGCGAATGGCCGCGATGCATGCCGCGGGCGCCTCGAGCATCAGCATGTGGCCAAAGCCATCAAGCCGCGTGACGGTGAATTCGCGCGGAACGCCACTGGCCTGGGCTATGGGGGTGACCCGGTCTTCGGTGCCCCAGATCACATGCACGGGCCGGCCGGTCGCGGCGATGGCATCAAGCGGCAAGACGTCTTGCTCGCCCGTCGAAAACAGATGGTCGAAAATTTGCCGGATCGCCGCCCGGCCGGCGGGGTTACGCGCCGCAGCGATTGCCGCCACGGTGTCACTATCCGGCACCCAGCCGGGCGCGCCCATGCCGCCAAGGGCCGTGCCGATCGCGTCGACCCCCGCAGCGTCCATAACGGCGCGAATTCGCTCGGCGCCGATCTCCTTGCCGAAGCCGCCGGGCGCCAACAGTGTCAGTGAGGCAACCCGGTCCGGCGCGAACAGGCCGATGAGCGATGCGATCGCCCCGCCCATGGAATGGCCGACAATGTGCACCGCCGTAATGCCGCGCGCGTCGAGCTCGGCGAGGAGCGCCCGCGCAGCAATCTTCGGCGGACCGAAGCCAGGATAATCGCGCGAGCGACCATGCCCGGGAAGATCGAAGGCGATGGTCCGGCGTTGGGATGACGACAGGGCATCCTGCAACGGCGCCCAGATCTCGGCCCGACCGTCGAAACCATGCAGGAAGATAATCGGCGTTACGGGGCCCTCGCCGCGTTCGGCACCGCCCTGTTCGATTGCGAACAGCCGTTGATCGTCCATCATGTCCCCCTGCTTATACGGCGGCGAACGGCAGCCGAGCCGTCGTCGAGATGCGGTCCGGGTCGATTCTCAGATGGACCAGCGCCGGACGATCGGCCTGCAGCGCGGCCCTCATCGCCTCGGCGAAATCCTCCGTCCGCGCGACGCTGAGGCCGAGGCCTCCGAGGCTCCGAGCCAAGGAAGCGAAATCGGGATTGACCAGCGCTGTCGCCGACTGACGGCCGGGATACGACTTTTCCTGATGCATCCGGATGGTGCCGTATTGCGCGTTGTCGAACACGATGACAACGATGTTCGCCCCCGCCTGCACGGCGGTCGAAAATTCCTGGCCGGTCATCTGGAAGCAGCCGTCACCGGCGAAGCAGACCACCGCCCGTTCGGGATAGCGCAGTTTCGCGGCGACCGCCGCCGGCAGGCCATAGCCCATCGATCCGGAGGTGGGAGCGACCTGCGTGGTCCGCTCCGAGAAGCGATGGTAGCGGTGCAGCCAGCCGGCGTAGTTGCCGGCCCCGTTGGTCATGATCGCGTCACGCGGCAGCGTCGCGCGGAGTTCGGCCATCACCGCGAACGGATCGACGAAGTCGGAATTCGGCTTGGATTCGGGCGTGGGAGTCGACCAGCGGAGGTAATCCCGGTGGGCCGCCTCCGCCTGTCCGGCCCAGGCGACGGTGGCCGGTGCCTGCAATTGCATCGCCTTGCGCGCAAAGGACGCCGGGTCGGCATGAATGCCGAGCGCCGGCGTATAGAGCCGGCCGATTCCTGCCGCCTCGGGCAGGATATGGACGAGGCGCTGCTTGGGAACCGGAACCTGGAAAAGTGTGTATCCCTGGCTCGGCATCTCACCGAGCCGCGCGCCGACGGCAATAACGAGATCGGCCTCGGCGATGCGGGCCTTCAGTGCGGGGTTCGGGCCGATGCCGAGATCGCCGGCATAGTTCGGGTGGTCATTGGGAAACAGGCCCTGGCGGCGGAATGAGCAGGCGACAGGCAGATGCCAGTGTTCGGCGAAGGCAGTGATGTCGGCGATTGCGCCATCCGTCCATCGAGGTCCGCCCAGGATCAGCATCGGACGGGAGGCGGCGCCGAGAAGCGTCCACAGTTCCTCCATGTCCTCGGCTTGCGGCAGCACCGGCTCGATGCCGACGCGCGCCGGAATATCGGCCTCGGCAGCGCCCGACAATGTATCCTCCGGCAGCGCGACGACGACCGGGCCCGGCGCGCCATCCATGGCGATCCGGTAGGCTTCAGCGACGAGGCCTGGAAGTTCCGCAGGCGTTTTCGCCTCGAACACGGCCTTGGCCATATCGCCGAACAGACGATCGTAATTGACCTCCTGGAAAGCGCCGCGGCCCCGGAATTTCGTCGGCACTTGGCCGACGAAGAGGATCATCGGCGTCAGGTCATGGGCGGCGACATGGATGCCGGAGGCGGCGTTGGTCGCCCCCGGACCGCGCGTGACGAAGCAGATGCCGGGCCGGCCGGTGAGCTTTCCATCGGCCTCGGCCATCATCGCCGCGCCGCCCTCCTGGCGGCAGACGATCGTCTCGATGGCGTTGTCATAAAGCGCGTCGAGCACCGGGAGATAGCTCTCTCCCGGTACGCAGAAGACCCGGGTCGCGCCCTGCTCGGCGAGCGCGGCGACGAGCAGTTCGCCTCCGGCAGCCCTCACTTGGCGACCAACCGGTTGGCGGCGGCAACGATGGCTTCGAGCGAGGCCGTCACGATGTTCTTGTTGATGCCGGCGCCGAACAGCCGGCCGCCGTCATGTTCGACTTCCATGTAGCAGATGGCGCGCGCGTCGGAGCCCGCGCCGAGCGAGTGTTCGGAATAGTCGAACACCGAGAATTCGATGCCGAGATGGCGGCACAGCGCGTCGACGAAGCCGTCGATCGGTCCGGTGCCGAGGCCCTCGATTTTCGTCTCGACGCCGTCGTCGACGATGGTCGCCTCCAAGATACGCTCGCCCTTCACGTCCGGGTTCGACCGGGTGAAGTGATCGACGAATTTGATGCGGGCTCCGGGCTGCTCGACGTAGCGCTCGATGAAGCAGTCGTAGATGCGCTTAACCGGGAGTTCGCGGCCCTCCTCGTCCGTGATCGCCTGGATGTCCTCGCGGAACTCGACCTGGAGGTTGCGTGGCAGGTTCAGCCCGTAATCCGCCTGCAGCACATAGGCGATGCCGCCCTTGCCCGACTGCGAGTTGATTCGGATGATCGCCTCGTAGGAACGGCCGACGTCTTTCGGGTCGACCGGCAGATAGGGAACTTCCCAAAGCTCCTTGTTGGCGGTGCGGCGCGCCTTCATGCCCTTGTTGATCGCATCCTGATGCGAGCCGGAGAACGCCGTGTAGACGAGCTCGCCGACATAGGGGTGCCGTTCGCCGATCGCGAGCTGGTTGCAGTATTCGTAGACATCCTTGATGTGGTTGATGTCGGTGATGTCGAGGCCGGGATCGACGCCTTGGGTGAACATGTTCAGCGCCAGCGTGACGAGGTCGACATTGCCGGTGCGCTCGCCATTGCCGAACAGCGTGCCCTCCACCCGGTCGGCACCGGCCATCAGGCCGAGTTCGGTCGCCGCGACGGCGGTGCCGCGATCGTTGTGGGGATGCAGCGAGACGATGATACTGTCGCGGTTGTCGAGGTTGCGGCACATCCATTCGATCTGGTCGGCATGGATGTTCGGCGTCGACATTTCCACAGTCGCGGGCAGGTTGAGGATCAGCCTGTTGTCAGGCGTCGGCCGAATGATCTCGGCGACGGCGTTGCAGATCTCGACCGCGAAATCGAGTTCGGTGCCGGTGAAGCTTTCGGGCGAATATTCGAACCGATAGTCGCCGCCCGCCTTGGCCGCCATGTCGGCGACCATCTTTGCCGCGTCGGTGGCGATTTCCCTGATGCCGGCGCGGTCCTTCTGGAAGACGACGCGGCGCTGCAATTCGCTGGTCGAGTTGTAGAAATGGACGATCGGCCGACGCGCGCCCTCGAGTGACTCGAAAGTCCGCGAAATCAGCTCCGGTCGGCATTGCACCAGCACCTGCAACGACACGTCGTCGGGGGCGCCACCCTCTTCGATGCACCAGCGCGCGAAGTCGAAATCGGTCTGCGAGGCCGACGGAAAGCCGATTTCGATCTCCTTGAAGTTCATTGCCTTCAGGAGCGCGAAGAACCGGGCCTTGCGGTCGTGGCCCATCGGGTCGACCAGCGCCTGGTTGCCGTCGCGAAGATCGACCGAGCACCAGATAGGCGGCGTCGTAATGGTTTTGCTCGGCCAGGTCCGGTCGGGCAGATCGATCTGACCATAGGGCTGATACTTTACCGAAGCCAAGGGCATCGTGCGGGATGGCTCGGCCTTAGCGGCGGGACGGACTGCGGACGTGACGGACATGGCTGTTGCACCTTGATCGCTCGGGCGGATGCCGGGGGCGGCGCTGGCAACGCGCGCGCATCTGATCGGGTCATCCGAAATTGAAACCGGATTGTAAAGCGAAAGGGGCAGAGCGGGGAGGCCCTCAGGCCTCTGGCGCGCCGGCTCGACCGCCGGACGCCCCTTGGATCAACGGGTCCGACGGCCGCGGCTAAGTAGACCGAGGAGAAGGCCCGGACGCGCCAGGGCAGACGGCCGCCGAGGGGCCGCAAATGTCCACATGCTGGATGGCGTCACGATCATGCGTGCCAGATTATTGCGAACGCGGTCGATTGCAAGCCGAAATTTGCGATAGCCCGCCGAACGCTCAGTCCGCCAACTCGTCGCGCATCGAAAAACGCAGCGTCGAGACCGCGCCACCTGCGTTGGATATTTCGAATACGCCGCCGATCTGCTCGGTGAGCGATGCCACGATGCGCATGCCGAGATTGCGCGAGGAGGACACTGAAAAGCCCTCGGGCCAACCGGGCCCATCATCGGATACTGTTAGACGAAGCGGTGTTTCCCGGGATTCCGAGTCGCCCGGGTCGCGGCTGAGTTCGACGACGATCCGCCCCGCCCGACCGTCGGCGCAGCCATGCTCGATTGAATTCGAAATCAGCTCGGTGGCGATCAGGCCAAGCGGGACGGCGAGCTCCGCCGAGACTTCCACCGCCTCCGCGTCGACCTCGTAGCGGATGTTCGCCACGCCGGACGCCTCCAGAAGGTCCGGGCCGAGTTGGGTCAGATACGGCCCCAAATCGAGGCTCTGCCGGCCAGGATCGTGGAGTTCCCGTTGGATCTTCGAGATCAAGGATATTCGGGCCGACGCCTGTTGCAGGACCGCGGACGCCTCCGTGCTCGTGGTTCCCCGCGACTGGGCGTTCAGCAATGACGACACCACGGCGAGATTGTTCGAGACCCGGTGTTGCAATTCGCGGAACAACAGATCGCGTTCGCCGGCATGGCGGGCGGCCGATTCCTTCTCGATTTCAAGACGGTCGAGCGCAAGTTGCATCCAGTGAATCAGCAAAATGTCGACCGCGACGATGAAGACGTAAAACGATAGCGCCAAGGTCGAGCCGCCGGTCAGGGCGAAGGAGTCGAAGGGTGGAATGAAGAAGTACCAAGCGAACAATCCCGCAAGGAATGCGACGGCCACGCCTGGAACGACGCCGGCGAAGAAGGAGGTGATGATGACCGCGGGAAAGAAGGTCAGATAGGGAAAACCGACCGGCAACCGGTCATCGAGAAGATAGCGAACCGCGAAGGACAGTGCGAGCAATGCGGCGGCGAACAGCCAACGCATGACCGGCTGACCCCGCAGCGAGGTTTTCGACAGAAGCGCCTGTACGCCCCGCAGATTGACCAAGGGGGAATTCATCGGTCGTTCGGCGAAACCCTCCACCATCAATAATCGGTCCTCGCTGTTCGGGGTGAGCTAACCACCCGATCGAATCGGACGGTTGGATATCGCAACGGATGCTGTCGCAAACGATAAGTATGGCGGATCAAGGGCGCGTGCCAACTCCAGGGTCGGATTGCCGCCGGGCGTTGCCAAGGCAACACGGCAAGCAAGCGACAGCCGCTGGAAGGCGCGATGGCCTACAGAACCGGGACGCCCGTCTGTTTCGCCTCGCCTTCCGGCTCGACATGGATCGACACGCGAGCGCCGGCGAAGGCCTCCTGCAGCGCGTCCTCGATCCGGTCGCAAATGTCGTGGGCGACGCCGACCGTCATCGCCTCGGGCACTACCATGTGGAACTCGATGAACATCGCCCTGCCCGCGAGCCGGGTCTTCAGATCGTGGACCTCGATGGCCCCCTCGGCATGGGCCGAGATCAGGTCGCGAACGCTGGCTTCCTCGACCGGGTCGATCGCCTGATCCATCAGGCCGGAGAGCGAGCTGGTCACGACCTTGAAGCCTTCGCGCAGAATGTTCAGCGCTACGAATGCCGCCATCAGCGGATCGAGGATCGTCCAGCCGGTCACCGTCGCCAAAAGCAGGCCGCCAAGAACACCGACCGAGGTGACGACATCCGCCATGATGTGCTGGCCATCGGCCGCAAGTGCCGGCGAGCGACGGTCGCGCCCGCGGCGAATGAGAAAAACCGCCCAGCCGGCGTTGATGACGGTCGCTACGGCATTGATGGCGATGCCGGCAAGCGGCTCGTCGAGCGAGCGCGGCACCAGATAGGCCGCCCAGGCCTCGCGCAGGATCAAGAGCGCCGCGACGACGATCAAGACGCCTTCGACGACGGCGGAAAAATACTCCGCCTTGGTATGTCCGAAAGGGTGATCGCTGTCAGCCGGCTTGTAGCTCAGCGTCACCGCCCAAAGCGCGATGAGCCCGGCAACGACGTTGACGATCGATTCGAGCGCGTCGGAAAACAGCGCTACCGAGCCGGTCACGTGATAGGCGGCGTATTTGATCGCCAGGACGATCACCCCGATCGCGACGCTCGCCATCGCGATGCGCTTGACCAGAGGCGCGGCCGCCTCGCTCGTTTCCGATACCACCGACGTCATCGGATCACGCCGCCTTCTCGCGGGCCCGGCGGGGCAGATGCGCGACGATGTTCTCGATCATGCGCATGCCCGCCTCGCCGCCGAGGCTCATGATGCTTTCGGGATGGAACTGCACCGCCGCGACCGGCTCGGTTCGGTGCTCGAAGGCCATGACGATGCCATCGTCGGTCTCCGCCGTCACCTCGAACTCCTTCGGCAGGCGAACGGGATCGGCGAAGATCGAGTGATAGCGGCCGACGGTGACCTCGCCGGGCAGGCCGGAGAAGATGATGCCGGGCGTCGTCACGCGGATGCGCGACGGCTTGCCGTGGACCGGCACATGCATCGTACGCAACGTGCCGCCATAGGCCTCGGCCAGCGCCTGCAGCCCGAGGCAGACGCCGAAGATCGCCGCGCCCCGCGCGCGCGCAGCGGCGATGGTGCCCTTGCAGTCGAAGTCGGACGGATTGCCTGGCCCCGGCGACAGCACCACGAGATCGGGATCGACGCGGTCGAAGATCTCGGCCGGAACCGGCGTGCGGACGGTCGTGACCGTCGCGCCGGTCTGGCGGAAATAATTGGCCAGGGTGTGGACGAAGGAGTCCTCGTGATCGACCAGGAGGATGCGCAGCCCCTCCCCGACCCGCGCCGCATCCCGCTCGGCGCCGGCAGCGTTGGACGCGCCCGCCTCGCGGATCGCGCCGATCAGCGCCGAGGCTTTCAGCTCGGTCTCGGCCTCTTCTTCCTCGGGATTGGAATCATACAGCAGCGTCGCGCCGGCCCGCACTTCGGCGATACCGTCCTTCAGCCGGATCGTGCGCAACGTCAGGCCGGTGTTCATGTCGCCGTTGAAATGCACCATGCCGACGGCACCTCCATACCAGGCGCGCGGGCTCTTCTCGTTGTTCTCGATAAAGCGCATGGCCCACAGCTTTGGCGCACCGGTCACGGTGACAGCCCAAGCATGGGACAGGAACGCGTCGAAAGCATCCATGCCATCGCGCAACCGGCCCTCGATGTGGTCGACAGTATGGATGAGCCGCGAATACATTTCGATCTGCCGCCGGCCGATAACCCGCACAGAGCCCGGATCGCAGACCCGGCTCTTGTCGTTGCGGTCGACGTCGGAACACATGGTCAGTTCCGACTCGTCCTTCTTTGAATTGAGCAGCTTCAGGATCTGCTCGGAATCGGAAATGGCGTCCTCGCCGCGCTTGATGGTGCCGGAAATCGGGCAGGTTTCGACCCGCCGACCATTGACGCGCACGAACATCTCCGGCGAGGCGCCGATCAGGAATTCATTCTCGCCGAGATTGATGAGAAACGAATAGGGCGAGGGATTCACCGCCTTCAGCCGCCGCGAGATTTCCGATGGCTTGTGCTCGGCGCGCTCGTAGAACACCTGGCCAGGAACCACCTCGAAGAGGTCACCGCGCATGAACTTCGCCTTGGCGGCGCGCACCAGCTCAGCATATTCGCCGGGCTTGTGATCGCCGCGCGGCGGGATGCGCTCGGAGGACGCAAAGGGCGCATCCAGGCCGCCGCCCGCAAGCCCTTCGGTCGAGACGCCATCCTTGGCGAATTCGTACCGGGTCAGGAAGGCCGAGGCGGAGTAGTGATCGACCTCGAGCAGTTCGTCCGGGAGATAGAGTAGCAGATCGCGGCGGTCCGAATCGCGCTCTAGCACTTCCTCGACAGGGTCGAACTGATAGGCGAGGTCATAGCCAAAAGCGCCGTAAAGGCCGAGATCGCGATCTTCCTCCGCCCGAAACAACGAGACAATCGCGCGCAGCACCGAAAAGACGCTGGGCATGCGCGAGCGTTCCTCCTCGGTGACCGCCGCGACCGGCTCGTTGATGACGAGGTCGAGCGCCTTGGGTGCGCGAGCGCGCGAGGCGATGTCGTCATGACCGGCCAGCGCATCCGCGATGAAACCGAGCAGCACCTCGCCGCGCGGATTGAGAGCCGCGATCCGCATCGCCCGTCCGGTCGAAGAGACGACCAGCGGCGGATCGACGAAAGCCACGTCCTGGCGGGTGTAGCGGCCCGGATACTCGTAATTGGAAAACAGGACGGCGCCGCGGCGGGTGTCCAAACGATCGAAATAGGGCTCGATCGCGCCGTCATAGGCGACGGCGCGCCGGCTGCGCGTGATCGTCACTCCGCCAGCCGTCAGGTAGCGCTCGCGGCCGTCGTCGGTCTGTTCGGTCACCATGAACTCTCTCCGGATCTCAAGCCCGGACCCCCGGCGACATAGCAAAAAAGGCCGCCGGATGATCCGAGGCGGCCTTTGGGTTTGATCACAAGCGTGACGGTCCGGCCGCTGTCAGCGCGCCCACCACCAATTCATCGAAAGGATCGTCATCATCATGCGCAACCGATAACCGAGCCGGGCAGCGAGAGCAAGACACTCCTCAAGGTGGGCAACGCGGCGCCCGCACCGGGTCCGCGTAGCGGAAGCGCTCACATTACCATCGAGGGCATTCCATACCGAAGTGCATTCGGCTAGATGAGCCGCCATGGAAGAGTTCGATTACATCGTCGCCGGCGCCGGCTCGGCAGGTTGTGTCCTCGCGAACCGGCTGTCCGCCGATCCGAAAAACCGCGTGTTGCTGCTGGAAGGCGGCGGCAAGGACAACTGGATCTGGTTTCACATTCCGGTCGGCTATCTCTTCGCCATCGGCAATCCGCGCGCCGACTGGATGTTCAAGACCACCAGCCAGGCGGGGCTGAACGGCCGGGCTCTGAACTATCCGCGTGGCAAGACGCTGGGCGGATCGTCGGCGATCAACGCGATGATCTACATGCGCGGCCAGGCAGCGGATTACGACCACTGGCGCCAGCTCGGCCTCGCCGGCTGGGGATGGGACGACGTTCTGGAGGCGTTCAAGGCGGTCGAGGATCATGTCGACGGGCCGGACGACTTTCACGGGACCGGAGGCGAATGGCGTGTCGAGCATCCGCGCATCCGTTGGGACGTTCTCGACCGGGTGCGCGACGCGGCCGAGGCGGCGGGCGTCGCCAAGATCGATGACTTCAACACCGGCGACAACGAAGGCTCGGCCTATTTCCAGGTCAACCAGAAGGGCGGGCGGCGTTGGAGCGCGGCGCGCGGTTTTCTGAAACCTGCGCTCGGTCGGCCGAACCTCAAGGTGGTCACCGGCGTCATGGTCGACCGGGTGCGCTTTCGTGAGGGACGCGCCGTGTCGATCGACTACCGCAAGGATGGCAAGGGCTTCGAGGCGCTGGCGGCGCGCGAGATCGTGCTGTCGGCCGGCGCCGTCGGCTCGCCGGCGATCCTGGAGCGCTCCGGCGTCGGCGACGCCGACCGGCTGAAAGACCACGGCATTGCGCCCGTCCATCACCTGCCGGGGGTCGGCGAGAATTTGCAGGACCATCTGCAGATCCGCCCCATCTACAAGGTCGACGGAATCAAGACGCTGAACAGCGAATACAAGAACCTGTTCCGTCGGGCGATGATGGGCGTCGATTACGCGCTCAGGCGGCGGGGACCGCTGACCATGGCGCCGAGCCAGGTCGGCGCCTTCGTCAAATCTTCACCGGATCAGGCGACAGCCAATCTGGAGTTCCATTTCCAGCCGCTGTCGCTCGACGATTGGGGCGCGGGGCTGCATTCCTTCTCCGCCTTCACGGCGAGCGTCTGCAATCTCAGGCCGACCAGCCGCGGCAGCATCCATCTGACCGGCGCGCGGCCGGAGGATGCGCCGGACATCGCGCCGAACTACCTGTCCACCGACGAGGACCGGCAAGTCGCCGTCGACAGCCTGAAATGGGCCCGGCGGATCGTGGAGCAGTCGCCCCTCGCGCCCTACCGTCCGGAAGAATATAAGCCCGGCGCGCATGTGACATCCGACGCGGACATGCTGGTCGCCGCCGGCGATCTCGGTACCACGATCTTCCACCCGGTCGGGACGGCCAAGATGGGAATCGAAAGCGATCCGATGGCGGTGCTCGACGAGCGGCTGCGCGTGCGCGGTATCAGAGGCCTGCGCGTCGCCGACGCTTCGGTGATGCCGTCGATCACTTCGGGCAACACCAATTCGCCAACGATCATGATTGCAGAAAAGGCCGCGAGGATGATGTTGGACGACGCGCGGGCTGATACCAACCTGCGGTGATAGGGACTCATTCGGTGGCGCTGGAAAGGGCTGGTCCGGCCAGGAGCAGCGCGCGGTTCGATGCGGCGCATCGGGCAAGCGGTGCGACGCCGTCCGGCAAGCCCGTTCAGCCCACCGAAGGCCGTGCGCTCGCCGCGCCTGGCTTCGTCGCGAGCCTCGCCCGATGCGCCGCATCGCGCGTCGTCCCGCTCCTTGCCANGCGGTGCGACGCCGTCCGGCAAGCCCGTTCAGCCCACCGAAGGCCGTGCGCTCGCCGCGCCTGGCTTCGTCGCGAGCCTCGCCCGATGCGCCGCATCGCGCGTCGTCCCGCTCCTTGCCAGGCATTGGCGCCAAGGTGCGGGGAATGGCCGGTCGAATGGGTTCCTATCGCCGCAGGTTGGTATTTGAGAGCGGAGAAGCAACACGAAAGAGCCCGGAAGACAAGTGCTCCGGGCTCTTCGTTGAAAATGGTCGGCTAGTGGCATCGGGAGGAGGAATGCCGCCAATCGACCCATGCGCGGTGACAGTGAAAGCCCGTTCGCTTGGGAGGAGGTCGGCGGGCTTTCCGATCGTCCATTGCCGCAACATCATGACTGTACATCAAGTCGCGACAATAGACTGTCACCCGTTTGCTACGATTCCATGGCAATCAGGCTGGCATTGCCGCCGGCCGCCGCAGTATTCACCGACGTCACTTGTTCGCGGGCGAATCGCGCCACGTAATTCGGCCCGCCCGCCTTCGGCCCGGTGCCGGACAGGCCCGAGCCGCCGAACGGCTGGGAGCCGACGATCGCCCCGATGATGTTGCGATTGACGTAGATGTTACCGACAGTCAGCCGCTCGGCGATCGTCTTCACCGTTTCGTCGATCCGGCTATGGACGCCGAGCGTCAGACCGAAGCCAGTCCGCTCGATCGAATCGCAAACCTTGTCGAGCTCGCCGGCCTTCCACCGCACCACATGCAGGATCGGGCCGAACACCTCGCGGTCGAGCGCCTTGGGCCTATCCAGTTCGACGATATGCGGCGCGAACCAGTGACCCTCGGCCGGCAGATCGTCGCGGAGGCGGCCCGCGAATCGGACCGTCTGCGACCGCTCCACGCGCTCGATGTGAGCGGTCAACATGGCGTGTTGTTCGGCATCGATCACCGGGCCAATGTCGGTCGACAGGTCTTGCGGGTCGCCGACGACCAGTTCCGCCGCGGCGCCGGCGATCATCTCGATCATGCGGTCGGCGACATCCTCCTGGACATAGAGGACGCGCAAGGCCGAACAGCGCTGGCCGGCCGACCGGAACGCTGACATCACGACGTCGTCGGCCACCTGTTCCGGCAGCGCCGTCGCGTCGACCACAAGGCCATTGATCCCACCGGTTTCGGCGATCAACGGGGCGATCGGCGCGTTGCGAGCGGCCATGGCCCGATTGATCGCGAAGGCGGTCTCGGTCGAACCGGTGAAGGCGACGACCGCCGTGGCGTCATGGGAAACCAAAGCGGCGCCCGCCTCCCCGTCGCCCGGCGCGAGGAAGAGACCGTTCGCCGGAAATCCGGCCTCGTGCAGGAGGCCGACCGCCAGCGAGGCGACCAGCGGCGTCTGCTCGGCCGGCTTGGCGATGACGACGTTGCCGGCGGCCAGCGCCGCCGCGACCTGGCCGGTGAAGATCGCCAGCGGGAAATTCCACGGCGAAATGCAGACGGCGACGCCGCGCGAGCGATAGCGAAGGCGGTTTTCCTCGCCAGTCGGGCCGGGCAGCAAAGTGGGCTCGGCGAACAGCCGTTCGGCTTCGGCGGCATAGAAACGAAGGAAATCCACCGCCTCGCGAATTTCGGCGATGCCGTCGTCGACCGTCTTTCCGGCCTCACGGGCCAGAAGCGCCATGAACACGCCCTGCCGCTCCTCCATCAGATCGGCGGCCTTGCGCAGCCAGGCGGCGCGGCTTGCGGCCGGCACCGCCTCGGCCGTCCGCACATGGCGCGCCGCCTCGGTGATAAGGGCCTTCGCGCCGCTCGCGCTCAGATGATGGCTGCGCCCGACGAGCGCTCCATCGACGGGAGAGCGGATGTCGACCGGCCCTTTGGCGTCGGCGCCCTTGAAGCCGCAGGTGGCCGCGATCGGTTCGCGCCCGGTTTGTTCGTGCGCGTCGAGGAAACGGTCGAGCGTACGCCGGTCGCCGAACTCGATACCGGCGGAGTTCTTGCGCGGCGCGAAAATCTCCGATGGCAAGCCAATTTTCGGATGGCGGGCGGGACCGTCTTTCAAGACGTCGCGCGGGCGCTCGATCAAGGAATCGATCGGCACGTCCTCGTCGCCGACCTGCGCGACGAAGGACGAATTGGCGCCGTTCTCCAGAAGACGACGCACCAGATAGGCGAGCAGGTCGCGGTAGCCCCCGACCGGCGCGTAGATGCGGCAGGGAATTGCGGACGCAGAGTCGCGGCGCATGGTTTCGTAGAGCGCTTCGCCCATGCCATGCAGGCGCTGGAACTCGAACCCGGAGACATCGGCGCCGGCCATTTCGACGATGGTCGCGACGGTCAGGGCGTTATGGGTCGCAAATTGCGGGTACAGTCGCTCGCGCCGATCGAGAAGCGCCTTGGCCGCGACCAGATAGGACAGATCCGTGGCTGGCTTGCGCGAATAGACGGGATAGCCGGCAAGGCCCTTTTCCTGGGCCTGCTTGATCTCCGTATCCCAGTACGCCCCTTTGACGAGCCGAACCATCATCTTGACGCCCGCCGCCTTGGCGAGCGCGTCGACATGCTCGATCACCGCGAGGGTCCGCTTCTGATAGGCTTGGATGGCGAGGCCGAAACCATTCCAGCCGTTAAAGTCGAAGTCCTTGACCACCGCGTCGATGACGTCGAGCGACAGTTCCAGCCGTGAGGCTTCCTCGGCGTCGATCGTGAGATTCAGGTCGTAGCTTTGCGCCTGACGCGCCAGTTCTTTGACGCGGGGCACCAGATCTTTCAGCAGGGTGTCGCGGTGGGTCGGCTGATACCGCGGATGCAGCGCCGAGAGCTTGACCGAAATTCCCGGGCGGTCGGGCAATGGCTTGTTGCCGGCCTTGCGGCCGATCGCCTCGATCGCGTCGGCATAGGAGCGGAAGTAGCGCTCCGCGTCGGCCTTGGTGCGCGCGCCCTCCCCCAGCATGTCGTAGGAATGGCGATAGCCCTTCTTCTCGAAGGCGCGGGCGCGATCGAGCGCATCGGCGATCGTCTCGCCCAGGACGAAATGGCGGCCGAGGAAGCGCATCGCCTGGCGCGTCGCGGTGCGAACCGCCGGCCCGCCGATGCGCTTGACGAGAGAGGAGATGACGCCTTGAGGCGTCTCGCCCGGCCGGATGATCCGCGCCGACACCCCGAGCGCCCAGGCCGAGGCGGCGGTCAGCATCCGGTCCTCGTCGCCGTCGTGATGGGCCCAGTCGCCGGCGCCGATCTTGTCCTCGATCAGCCGGTCCTGGGTCTTGGCGTCGGGCACCCTGAGCAGCGCTTCGGCCAGGATCATCAGCGCCAGCCCCTCGCGGCTCGACAAGCCGAACTCGCGCAGGAAATCCTCGACGCCGCCGATGCCGCCGGCCGCACCGCGAATCTCCTCGATGAGGTGGCGCGCCCGCCGATCGACCGCCTCTTCGTCGTGGGTCCAGCGCTCGGAGGCTGCGAACAGCGCAGCGACCGCCGCCGTATCGTCCGGCGCGAACGGAGCCGAAAAGGGTTCTGGCATGGCCGACATGGTTCACTCCGTGATCGATCGAAGACGACGCTATTTTACAGATCCAGCGGCCGTGTTTCTCGCCAAAAAGACCCCTGATTGCAGTGGAATGCTTCGCCAAAATGCCATACGCCTGCTCAGATGACCGAACTTGACCAAAAAGACCGGAAAATCCTCCGCGAGCTCCAACGCGACGGCCGTCTCACCACTCTCGAACTCGCCGAGCGGGTCCATCTGTCGCCGACAGCGACTGCCGAACGGGTGAAGCGCCTCACCCGCGACGGCTATATCCTCGGATATGCGGCGCGTCTTTCGCCGGAAAAGCTCGGCCGCGGCATGATCGTCTTCGTCGAGGTCAAGATGGACCGGACCAGCGACGCGGTTTTTTCCGAATTCAAGCGCGTCGCGGAAGCCACCCCGGACATCATGGAGTGCCACATGGTGGCCGGTGGCTTCGACTATCTCATCAAGGCGCGGGTGAAGGACATGACCGCATATCGGGCGTTTTTGTCCGACGCGCTGCTCGCCCTTCCCGGCGTGCGCGAAACCCATACCTACGCGGTCATGGAAGAGGTGAAGAACACCGCTTCGATCGCGTTCTGAGACCGCCGCCTGGGCCGTTACGGCACGTGAACGCTGCTTGCGCAGCCCCAGCCGATGCGCAATAGTCGGGCAGCTTCCATTCGATCCGCCGGACCGCGTTTTGCCCGCAGCGTCCGCATCCACTCAAGGAGACCTTGATGATCCAGATCCGCAATTTCGCGGCACTTGCCCTTGGCGCATCCCTGCTCAGCTTCCCGGCGTTCGCCCAGGACGCGGAGAGTTGTTCGACCGTACGCCTTTCCGACGTCGGCTGGACGGATATCACCTCCACGACGGCTGTCGCAAGCAACATCCTGTCGGGGCTCGGCTACAAACCCGACGTCAAGATCCTGTCCGTTCCGGTCACCTTCGCCTCGCTCTCCAACAATGACATCGACGTCTTCCTGGGCAACTGGATGCCGGCGCAGTTGGAGCCGATCAAGAAGTATCTCGACGACGGCTCGATCGTGCAGGTGAAGGCCAATCTGGAAGGGGCAAAATACACCCTCGCGGTGCCGAAATATCTCTACGACAAGGGCCTCAAGGACTTCGCCGATATCCAGAAGTTCAGGGATGAACTCGGCGGCAAGATCTACGGCATCGAGCCAGGCAATGATGGTAACAGCCTGGTCCTCGGCATGATCGAAAAGGACGAATTCGGGCTGAAGGGCTTCGACCTCGTCGCCTCGTCCGAGCAGGGCATGCTCAGCCAGGTCGCGCGCGCGACCAAGGCCGACAAGCCCATCGTGTTCCTCGGCTGGGCGCCACATCCGATGAACTCGAACTACGACATCGAATATCGGGAATGTCCCGGTCTCTGTTGAAACTCTGAAGTGGGCGGCGTTGCCCGCCTCGAGCCGTTAGGCTCGGGGTGCCGATTCCACTGAGGA